>JAJCYJ010000093.1 GCA_029262975.1 Saprospiraceae bacterium | reverse complement strand
AGATAGTTGCCCAGCCCCTCTTTTCAAAAAATTCAAGGAAAAATATCCAGACCATATTGTCGTCAGTTATATTAATTGTACAGCTGAGCTCAAGACATTGACTGACATCTGTTGTACTTCAACAAACGCGGTACATGTTATTGAAAGTATTCCAAAGGATAAAGGAATCATCTTTGCCCCTGACCGTAATCTTGGAATGTACTTAATGAAAAAGACTGGACGCGATCTTGTCTTATGGAATGGAGCCTGCATGGTACATGAGATTTTTTCTAATGAAAAAATTACAAAACTCCAGATGGAGTACCCAAAGGCTAAATTCATTGCTCATCCAGAATGTGAACCACATATTTTACAAAAGGCAGATTTTATTGGTTCTACCAGTGGTTTGATCAGATTCACCAAAGAAAGCGATGCTGATACTTTTATTGTAGCCACAGAATCTGGCATTTTGCATCAGATGGAAAAGAGCAGTCCCGATAAGACATTTATTCCAGCGCCACCAACGAATACATGTGCCTGTAATGAATGCCCGCATATGAAGCGTAATACCATGGAGAAGTTATACCTCTCAATGAAATACGAACTGCCTGAAATTCTACTAGAGGATTGGGTCGTTGAACAAGGAAGAGCTTGTATCGATAAGATGCTGGAAATAAGCAAAAAAGCTGGTTTGTAAATTCAAAACTTATGATTTACCTCCTGAAGTGGTAGCTTTCTTGATTATAAAAAATTATCTGTGGATTTGACCAAAACCAGCAAATACACGCATTATTCTCATTAAATACTTTGCTCTCGGGAAAATAGTTGATCTTTATTTGCAGATATAGACGCCTAAGAATTGATATTTAAACAGATAATATTCTTACTATTGACACCCTTCCTGATTGTAACTCATTCCAGTTTTGGGCAGAGTGTCACAACATTCGAATTTCCAAATTGTGGAGTTCCCCTAGATATTATTAGCCTAAAAAAAGATCAAGTTCATTTGGTCAGTAGTCAGGGTGTCTTCCAGTTTAAGGACAATAATTTTATCAGAATTGAGTCCCTGGATTCATTTAAATTAAAACCTTCTTCGCAATCATTTCATAATCTGGATGAAGACTATTTTTATAATTCTTCAAAAGGTGGATTTAACAAACTCGATCTTTTTCAATCAAAAAATTCATTACCAAAAACAACCAGAAGCTTTCAGTCTGGAATTGTTCTATATGGTGATAACAATATCTGGATTGCTGAACAGGATATTTACAGAAATGGGGAAACGGAATGGGAGCTATTTCAAAAAACAGATAAAAATCACAACAAATTCTGGGATGGGAAAAAAGTAGGCGATGATATTTGGCTATGTAATCATGGCAATGGAGTCTATAAAATATCTGATGAAAATGATATAATTAACTACACTCAAGCAGATGGATTGTATGACAATAATTGCAATTCTATTTCTTATACCGGACAGCAAATATTTATTGGGCATTCAGGGGCAATATCTATCATCAATGACGATGACATTATTGTTAAAGATTTGAAAAGAGAAATTGGATTAAGGCCTATTATTGAAATTGAAGTATTATCAAACAAGGACATTATCTACCTTACGCCTAATCAAGTTTTTTGCGAAAGCGAAAAAAAAATAAAACCATATCAACTCCCTTTGACAATTGGTGAAGAATACATTTCAGTGCATTCGGACCATTTAGGAAGCATCTGGATTCTGAGTAACAAAAATATTTATCGGATAAATAGTACACCTTTCGAGAGCTATGATTTTGCTTCCGCCAACTCGACGAATTCTTTTTTGTACCGCATAAGGAATAACACCTATTTTAGCAATTCAGATCATGTGTTTGGGTATAATCCACAAACAAAAAAATGGGAAACACACACAAGAAAGAAAACCCCAGTTACGATTTCAAGAGATCGTGAAGGAAATACTATTCTAGGATTAGAGAATAGTCATGCGATTAAAATCGACAGGAAGAATGCTAAAATATTGGCAAATTATATCCTTCCTGAGGGTGAAGTTATAAATCATATCAGTGAAGTTGCTGGTGCATACTACATTTGTACAGATGAAAATTTATACAGAAAAATACCTGGTCATGACATTGAAATAATTAATTCTGAATTGATGTCATTTAATAATGTTCTGTATAATGATCAGGACGTTTTTGTATTTGGAAAGAAGGGTGTTTTCAAAGTGGTTGATGATAGTTTATTTGTGATTTCAAAACCCCCATTAAACAGTTTTTTTCCAGCCAGTTCAAACCAAATTATTCGGGATAATAAAATCATATGTTTTTTGGAAAAGCAATTATGTATCATTGATATTCAAAGTAATGAAGCATCAATAATAGATTTCAACGCCAATGTCATTCATGATATTTGGGTTAGCGAAAACCTGATTTATCTTTTAAAAGACGAAGCATTAATGAGTCTTGAAATAAATGAACTGGATCAATTATCGTTAAATGTGATCGCCAATATTCCGCTACCACATCAACTCATCAATCCAAAATTGTATGATTTTGATTCTGATGAGCTATGGATAAAAGGGCAACAAAGGGTTTTAAAAATCCAAAAGAATAATTTAATAAATCACCAATCGTCCCTTATCCGATTAGATAGGATTATAACAAATAATAATTATACGATAGAGGTGGATGATAAGACATCATTTGTCTTTCAAGAGAGTGATTTGCCTCTTAAATTAGAATTTTATACGAATAACTATTGGAATACAAATCCTGGTTATGTTTATCATATTGCAGGTGCAGAAGTTAATAGTTCTGAATGGCAATCTAGCAGCTATTATACATTTAACCCAAATGAGGCAGGAAAATATGTGATTAATGCTAAAATGAGAGATGATATATTTGGACAGGATGTATTTTCTGAAACCATTCAAATAAACATTTTGAAACCAGATGCATTATCCAGGAAAAGCTTACTAATCATCCCATTATTTCTTTTCTTTGCGATGATTTTAGGGTATTTCGCCTCAAAATCAAATTAATTCTAATTAATCCTTATTCTGATACCATAAATAATCGATTCAGTCGTTTATAAAAGACTATAAAT
>JAJCYJ010000092.1 GCA_029262975.1 Saprospiraceae bacterium | reverse complement strand
TTCCTTCATTTCGCGAGCCTGCCTACGTGCGTAAGCAGGCAGGCATTCCTCCCTGCCCGTGAGGACACGTCCGAGCAGGCAGGTTTTTGGTTTCCACCGGTGGGCGGACAGGCTGTTTTTTTTTGCGACTGAAAAAAAATGAACAAATGTCAAGAGTTAAAGTGAATTTTGGCCTACCCACTACAAAGGGCGAAGAACCCATTTATATTACAATTTGTAACGAATATCAAATCACCGCCCTGAGCCCAATTGAAATAAATGTTTGACATGATTTTTACAAAAAAATCACGCCAAACGTAGAATATATGATACCTTAAACCCATAGCTGACGCTATGGGCTACAAATATGTGACTTCTCCGAAGTCATTAAAACATCGTTTTGGACAGGTATGATAAATTATTATTTATTGAATCAGAAACATGATTTATATTGGTCAGGTGGATTCATTTCTAATTATTACGAAATAGTTCTATGAGGATTATATTCTATTGAACTATTCGTTATAATATGGGCACAATGGGTAGAACCTGTCCGCATCCGGAGGAACCCATTGGATAAAATTAGTAGCGAACATAAGATGATACAACTTGCTTCAAGAAATCAATTTGATGGACAATATTTAAAATAGAATAATTAACGGGTTGAGCGATTGACAAATAATCTTCTAATCATCAATTGTTTTTAAGAATCAGAGAATTTTGTATTTATGAGAACAGATCATAGCTCTGAAGGAGCGTTTATCTATCAACCAGGGATGCAATCCCTGGTTCGAAATTGCAGTTTGTTTAGAATTGGCATTATTTTTCATAAAAATCCTGCCAAAGGCAGGCGGGCATGACAATTCTAATTTATGTAATATGATTTAACTGCTCAACGAGTTAATTTTATTATTGCCGTTTTTCAAACCATAGATTTCTTACTCTGCCATTGGATACTTGAATGCCTTTTACAGAACCATCTGTCCATCTAACAACATCGATCTCGCTTAAGTAGAAAGCTTCACCCCGGAGTTTATCTTTATTCATCGGATAAATCTGAGCGGGAGTATGTCTTTGATGGAAGGACATTAATTTGTCATCCTTTATCTTAAAATTATATTCAGTGTTAAGTTCAGGACTATAATAGATTCCTTCGAATTGTTTTAGATTTTCAGGGGTAATTAAAGACGGATCTATTTTATAACCACCGAGTACATCACTATCTCTTAAAATGATTAATCGATCGGGGTTTTCTCCAGCTTCTTTTCGGATATAAAAAGTGAGTGCAGCATCAGGGACGAAGAATGAAGTGTCAGAGGCGGCTTGCAGAGGCAACACAGGTGTTATGCCAATGGCATGTGCAAACATGTTTCCTTCTTCAGAAAATATTTTTACCGTAACACCTTCGACCAAATATTCTCCGGTAACCATTTCAAACGCTACAGGATCAATATCGATCGGAGAAGTGAGATGTACATATCGCGGAGGTGTAGAACTTTTAGGCACATTAAATTTTTCTTCCAGATAATAATCCTGTAATTGTATTGCCTTTCCACCGGCATCCGCAGCGCTGAAATTGGCCATGACGATAAATCCCGTTTTGGACCCTGGATAATAAGCAAAATTTGATCGATATCCGCCTACTGATCCTCCATGACTATAACGATTTAATCCGCGGTACTTATTGATCCCTATTCCTAAAGCATATGTGAGGGTGTCGCCATTTGTGAGTATGCCCCGTTCAAGAAGTCGATTAATTCCTTCTGGTCCTCCCAAGGTATGGTTTTCAAAATTTGCAACCCATATTGCCAGATCATCTACTGTCGTATAGACATTGCCATTGCCCATATATGTCCAGTATTTAAGAAGTTGTCTGAAAGTGCCATCTTCATTTTTGGCGTAGGATGTTGCTGTATTTTGGTGAATTGCCTCCATATCCTCCCGATATTCTGTATTTGTCATACCCAGCGGATTGAAAATATTGGCTTTTGTCCATTCCTGAAAGGACATACCTGTAATCCTCTCTACGATGAAAGTCACCAGTACAAATCCAGAATTACAATACAAGTATTCAGAACCTACTGGAAAGTTGAGTTCCTTTTGCAGACTCATATATTTTAACAGATCATCATTTGTCATTGATTCCCCTTCCCGCCATCCCGCCATCCCCAGGAGATTTTGAAAATTGCGAAGACCGCTTATATGATTTAGAAGATGACGAATCGTAATCGTCTCACCAAAATCAGGTATTTCGGGTAAATATTTTCTTATGTCATCATCGATAGACAGCTTCCCTTGTTGTTCCAAAAGGACCATCGAATAGGCAGTAAATTGTTTAGAGACCGAGGCGATATTAAAAACTGTGGAAGTAATATTAGGAATTTCATATTCGAGACTTGCGAGTCCGTAGGCCTTGCTGAAAACCAATTCGCCATTTTCTACAATTCCAATAACTCCACCCGGACCATCCGATTGCCAGGAAGCACAAATCTCATCGGCTTTGGCTTCTAATTTTTCCAGCGAGGGTTGTGCTGTCAAGGAAGTGATGATAAATAAGGAGACGAGAATTATAAAAGATAGTGCACTGCTTGCTGTTTTCATCTAAGGAGATTTAGTATAATTTGGAAGTGAATATAGCTAACATATAATTCTTGGTGATATCTTGTAAAGTGTGTTTTTTAAAACATACCTAAAATATAGGGATTATAAACATGATATCAACTATATTTATTATAATATTTTAGTTTATTACATTGAAAATTCGGTTCTGTTTTTATTTTAAATTAATGTGTCGCTTATGCTGGTACGAGTCTCTGACTCGTACCCTAATCTGTTCGTCTTCAGACGAGAGAAAAAAGCATCGATGCGTATCTTTCACTTATATTACATAGGGAAATAAAAAGATATAAATGTATTGACACATCGTTTTGTCAAATGAGGTATTTTTAAATTTATCAATACCCACTTCCGAGGTTTTCTATAATTATTTTTTGTACTTGAGAAGTAATTATTCTGAAGCTTCGTCGGGAGACGAGATTAGAAAAGTACGAGTCAGAGGCTCGTGCCAGCTGTGTTTTAATTTGTGAATTTCAGGAATAATTGAATGTTATAAATTGTGGTCAATTCCACCCCCTGACCTCGTCAATGGGGATAGAATCGTGGAATATATTTTGGTTCTAATTATGTAAAGTGTAAATTATATAATCAGTAGCACCAAGCTCTCCACGCTGGCTATAGTCATTCTCTTCATCATAGACTATCGTCTTAGCTCTTTTCAAGACTACATTTTGTGATTCATAGGCATTTCAGTCCGATAGGGTAAAGCAAACTGCCTATTTTCGACTATTTCCCTATCTTTCCCAACCTAATGATAAATATAAAGACTTCCTGATATGAAAAAATTGTGTACTCTATTGATAATGAGCTTTTTATGTACAATACATACCGTGTTAGAAGCGCAGAATACACCAGAACCAAATTATGAACTGGCTGACAGATTTTCACCGGATAAGTTAAAGAAAATGGTTTTTTCTACTTCCGTTTCTCCCCATTGGCTAAAACATAGTGGAAGATTCTGGTATGAATATGAGACTTCAAGCGGAAAGAAATGGTATATCGTTAATCCATCGACCGCTTCTAAATCTTTGCTATTTGATAATACACAAATAGCTGCAGACATGTCCAGGTTGACTGGAGATCCTTTTGATGCACTTCATTTGCAAATAGAAAAACTGAAATTTATTGATAGGGATAAAATGCTGCAGTGGCAAGTGACGAGCAAACTTGTGGAAATCGATGAAGAAGAAGATGACGAGGAGGAGGATGATATGGAAAAAGACGAGGATTCAGACGATAAAAAGAAGAAGAAAAAGAAGAAAGTTGCTAAAGTATGGCATTTTAAATATGATCTGGGCACTAAGAAATTGATGCTTGACGAAGAGTTCGAAAAGAAAAAAGATGACCAGGATTGGGCATCGATTTCACCTGACTCTTCATATGTGTTGTTTTCTCGAGATTATAATTTGTATTGGATGGACTGGGAGAATTATCTCAAAGCCCAAAAGAAAGAAAAAGACTCAACTATTGTAGAGACACAGTGGACTACGGATGGTGAAAAAGATTATAGTTTTGGAGGGAGCAATCGTGGAGTAGACAACGTGGAATTAGAAAAAGATAAAGACAAAAGAAAATCAATAAATGTAGTATGGGGACCAGGAGGCAATAAATTTGCACTGGTCAGATCTGATAATAGGGAGGTGAAAGATCTCTGGGTTCTGGATAATGCCGCAGACCCCAGACCTACATTAGAAACCTATAAGTATCAGATGGCAGGGGAAAAGGAATCGCCACAATTTGAATTGTATGTATTTGATTTTGCTTCCCAAGACAGAATTCAGATAGAAGTAGACACATTTAAAGACCAAAGTCTTTCAATTCTCAGTGCGCCCAGAAAGAAAGTGGATCGAGATAATGATATGAATTGGCGTTACTGGCTGGCACCGGATGACAGTCGATTATATTTTACCAGAACAAGCCGCGATTTAAAGCGGATCGATGTGTGTTATGCGAATACTACCACAGGTGAAGTAACAGTATTAATCGAGGAAAGGCTCAATACATATATTGAGACGAGGACGCTTGGATTAGTAAATGGAGGTGACGAATTTATTCATTGGTCTGAAAGAGATGGATGGGCGCATTTTTATCTTTATGACAGCCAGGGAAATTTGAAAAATCAGATTACATCCGGACCTTTTCATTGCCAGAGCATTGAAGGGATTGATTCTAAAAACAGAGTCTTGTATTTTATGGCAAATGGACGCGAACCTGGCGAAGATCCTTATTATTATCATTTGTATAGAGTCAATTTTGATGGAACAGGATTACAGTTACTCAATCCTGGTAATTATAATCACTTCCCTGATCTGAATGATCAAAACACATATTCTGTGCATAATTACAGCCGGGTTAATACTGTTCCTGCCTCTAAATTAATAAATAATGAAGGGCAAACAATTCTTGATTTGGAGCAAGCTGATCTATCACTTTTGATTGCAGCAGGATATCAATTTCCAGAACCCTATAAGGTGAAAGCAGACGATGGGATTACAGATATTTACGGAGTCATGTACAAACCATTTGACTTCGATTCTATTTTGAAGTACCCGTTGATAGAATATGTTTATCCTGGTCCACAAACTGAAGCCGTAAATAAACCATTCTCGACAAGAATGGACAGAACTGATCGTACGGCACAACTTGGATTTATAGTTGTCACGCTTGGTAACCGGGGCGGCCATCCTGCACGATCTAAGTGGTATCACAATTATGGATATGGTAATCTCAGAGATTATGGATTAGCGGATAAAAAGTATGCTGCCGAGCAATTAGCTGACCGACATGATTTTATCGATATTAATAAAGTGGGCATATTTGGCCATTCCGGTGGAGGCTTTATGTCGACTGCGGCTATGTTGGTATATCCTGATTTTTTCAAAGTTGCAGTATCCTCTTCCGGTAACCATGAGAATAATATCTATAATAGATGGTGGAGTGAAAAGCATCACGGTGTAACAGAAGAAGAAAATGAAAAAGGAGAAATTGTTTTCAAATATGCCATCGATAAAAATCCGGATATAGCTAAAAATTTAAAAGGTAAATTACTAATTACGACAGGAGATATTGATAATAATGTACATCCTGCAGCCACTATTAGAATGGCTAAAGCGCTAATTAAAGCCAATAAACGATTTGACTTTTTCATATTTCCAGGCCAAAGACATGGATACGGCGATATGAACGAATATTTCTTCTGGTTAAGAAGTGATTATTTTTGCGAACACTTATTGGGAAGTTCAGAAAGTAGTACGGACATCAAACAAATGAATGATGCCAAGCCTAAAAATCGATAAGGAACTATAGTTATTAACCCCCTTAGTGTGGGTACTAATGACTTTTTCATAAAATAGAAATTACAATATTTATATTTAATAATGAGAAAACGTAGGATTTGCAGAGTCAAAAGAAGCGTTTGGAAATCGAAATAGCGGGTGCGGTTGCTAGCCTGCGGGCTGGTATTATTTCGAGAGCATTTTTTTGCTATGGGAAAAAAATGAACATATGCAAAGAGTTACAGTGAATATTGGTCTACCCACTATAATGGGCGTAGAACTATATTCATTTGTGCGCGTAATTGGATTGAGTAGTAAGT
>JAJCYJ010000091.1 GCA_029262975.1 Saprospiraceae bacterium | reverse complement strand
AGGGCTTTGGTTTGAGCAGTTATTGTGGCATAACTAATGAGAAATGAAACTATAAATAGTAAGTGCTGCATGAGTATGATATTTAGAACCTATTAATGTAACAAAATATAGCGGTTCTGGAAGCATTAAAAAATCATTTCTGGAAAATGAGCACCAAATAATTCAACGGCATATCAAGTGCTTTCGAATCTAGAATTTTGTCGTATCATTATCTGTATTTATTAATCTCATATATTTATCATAGAGAAATGTAAAAATGGCTGCAGACATAATCAAGATAATGCTGGTTGACGATCACAAGATGATTATTGACAGTTTGCAATTACTTTTTAAATTAATGGATGGTATTGAAGTAATACATACGATTCATGATAGCCGTAATGTTATCAATGCTCTCGATCAAGAGATGGTGGATATAGTAATCACAGATTATCGCATGCCCCATTTAGATGGATTACAATTGACGAGATTGGTGAAGGAATCTTTTCCATCTATTAAAATTTTACTTCTTACTATAAACGAAGACTCCAAAGATATCCAGGACGCTTATCATGCAGGTGCTTCCGGATATATCATGAAAAAGGCCACTAGAAAAGATTTGGAAGAGGCAGTCAAAACAGTTGCTAAAGGAAAGCTATATTTTGGTCAAGATGCACTGCAGGCTATTCTTGCCAAAAAGGGAGAAATTCAAAATACGAGCATTGGAATTCAGACAAAATTAAATAGTTTAACTAAGAGAGAATTGGAAATAGTTAAATTGCTGGCCGATGAATTATCTTCTACAGAAGTCGGGGCTAAATTAAATATTAGTAGAGGCACGGTTGAAACTCATCGGCACAATATACTGCGAAAACTCAGTGTAAAATCAACAATTGGCGTTATTAAATTTGCAATAAAAGCTGGAATTGTAAAATGAGAAAGGATTCCCTCACAAAAGGGGAATTCTAATATATGTTTGTGTTCCCGTTTCATTACTACTTGTAATATCTATAGTCCCTTTTAAGGATTTTACTCTATTCGTTATACTGCTTAATCCAAATCCCGGCTGAATATTTTGTACGTCAAATCCTTGGCCATCGTCATTTATGATTAAATCAAGATTTCCTGCACTTTCAGTTATTCTAATTGTTACTTGGGAGGCCTGGGCGTGTTTTAAAATATTATTGATTAACTCAAAAATAATGCTGTACAGCGGATATGTAATCCTTTCTATTTTTTGTTCTTCAATCGACTCAGCATAAAGCTTGAATTTAATTGCAGCATTCTTGTTTAGTTTTATAAATAAATCTTCAACTGACTTTATTAACCCCTCTGTTTCTAGACGAGTTGGAACAAGATTATGCGAAATATTTCGTACGTCTTGATAGGCGTCATTCAGCATCACAGTGGTATTGTCTATTATTTCCCTATCTACGCCATACAGTTTTTCAGAGATTGCTTCTAATTGCCATTTAGCCGCCGCTAATTTAGTGTTAACTTGATCGTGTAGCTCTGCTGACAGACGTTTTCTTTCCTGTGTTTCTCCGGTATAGATAGCTTTTTCTACCTCTTTTTGTTGCTGCTCTAAAAGAAGATAATTACGTTTTAATATTTTGTTTTTTCTTATAATTATAGTTGATGCAATAAGAGAAATGGCCAGGATAGAGAGTGCCAGGTTTCGATTGGAAATGATTTTGCTTCGCTGCAAATCTGCAATTTCTTTTTCCTTTACGGATAAATTATATTTTGCTTCTATGTCAGCATACTTTTTTTTAACTTCATCAATGGCCATTACTTCTTCCATTGCTACCATATTTTCATAATGACTAAGAGCGAGTTTATAATTGCCTAAATTTTTGTAATTATTCGAAAGAGCTTTTTCTAAACGGGCCTTGAACTCAATGCTAGTAGTAGCTTCCATGAAATTTTTGGCAATGAGGTAAATCTCATTAGCTTCGGAATGTTTGTTTTCATTTTCGAGAGACCTGGCTTTTTCGGCATAAAGACCCCATCTTACGTAAGGTAAATTTTCTGCCTTACATAAACTGTCTGCAATTGGAAAATGATACGCTGCTTCCGCCTTTCTTCCAAGTCTGGCGTAAACTCCGGAGAGAACCGCATGATTATCGGCTATGATCCTTGGATAAGTTATAAAAGGAAGTATTTGATTGACTTGTAGATAATAGTCAAGAGCTATCTCATTATTTATACTGTCCTCTAAACCGTAGTAATAATAATCACCAAACCAGTCTAGCATAAGGCAGAGGCTATTTTTATAATTTGTCTCAGAAGCATACGGTATACCTTCTTTGAGCGTCTTGATGCACTCTTGATACATTTCTGAGTTACTAAGTAAAAATCCTTTTAGTACATAAGTAAAGGCTAACTCTTTAAGATCTCCTCCTGCAGGTTTGAATGCATTAATAGCCATGTCATAAAAGGATAAGGCCTCGGAGAAATTACCTTGAAAGTCACTATACCTACCCATGGCGCGATAATAAAATCCCCTGGCGTTATCCCAGGGTGTTAATTCAGACATAAGTCTTAGGGTATCGAGGTATGCCTCTGTTCGTGGGTCTAAATTTCTTGCTAATTCTTCTGAAATATAGTTGTACTGCCAGATGAGTTGGGTGTCTCTATCAACCGGGTCTTGAATTTCTTTGACCAGTTGAAGTTTATCGACGTAAGTTGTTATATCAGAGTGTACACTTTGTGCTTGACAGAATCCAATAGTCAGTAATGTGAGAAAGATGATTTGCATGCTTAACAGATAAGGCTTTCTAAATATAGGAGGTTTGGAAGGTTCATTATTAATTATTTGACTTTTCAACGTAAAATGGAAATATCCAACTATATAGATTCATATAGTCTTTCTGCAATTAATGTAGGTATATATATATTTCTTGTCGTGACCTGAATCTATTTCTTTGTATTGTGAATTAAGAAACTTATACTCATTAGTGTATTGATAAATTAAAAGTGGACTATGCTTTGTAAGAAGATCATTTCTGAAAGAGAACGAGAAGTTTTATTTCTGATCACTTACGAGTATACAACAAAAGAAATTGCGAAAACACTTTTTGTCAGTCCACATACAATTGATGCACATAAGAAAAATTTACGGCAAAAACTGAAGGTCAAGAATATTGCTGGAATGGTAAGAAGAGGTATGGAACTTAATTTAGTATAGATGTTCTTTCCATTATAGAAGTGGATAAGGCTGTATTTAGCTATAGAAATATCGAATTAAAAATGTTAATTAAATTATGGTGTAGTCATTAGAGGTTTTAACCTTAATTATAAAGAGAAAAGATTTTATTACAGACGAATGAGTGGTTCTGTAGGGCATTATCAAAGCAAGTTTCTCTAAGGGTGTATTACTGAGGGCAATGCGATTTAAATTATAAAAGTGAAACAAATGAAAAATCTGAGACTTTTTTTACAGTTTATAATTCTTTTATTGGCTGTCGATTCTTTCAGCCAGACAAATGAATTATTTGTGGATTTAGCGGCTACGTCAGAAAATGATGAAGCCATTCGTGGTTTTGCCACCAATGATTTACTTGGACGGACAGTTGGTGTTCATGGGAAAAGTGATGCCACAGATGGTCAGGGTGTCTGGGGGGAAGGCAGAACGGGCGTTTTTGCACAGGGAGGTGATTTTGGAATATTTGCATCAGGCACTTCTCGTGCTGGACATTTTGCAGGAGATTTAGAATATACCGGCAATCTAATAGGTCCGATGTCGGACATGCGATTAAAGAATATTTTAAAGTCTGAATCATCCTATTTGGACTTAATCAATAAAATGACCATTAAAAAATTCCTCTATAAGACAGATGAGTATCCTGGATTGCATCTTTCACATGGTGTCCAATACGGTGTGATTGCGCAAGAGTTAGAGAAGGTATTACCGAGTCTCGTTCATATCTCGAAGAAGCCAACTAAATTACTGGATAGTAAAGATCAATTGTCAGCAAGTATGGATTACAAGACGGTCAATTATGTGGGACTAATACCAATTGCAGTAGCAAGTATCCAGGAGTTATCAGCAAAGATTCATAATCAGGAAGAACAGATTGAAGCATTAAATAAGAAAATTGAAATACTTACCCATGCTGTTAACCTCCTTAAAGAGAGGTAAATTATGACATTAAGCTTAATTATAGTTTAAGGAAGTATCACCACTTTTCCTTTCACCTTTCTGTCCATCATAGACTGCAGTGCTTCTGGGACTTGTTCAAGGCTGTATGTCTTGCTAACATGCGGAGATATCTTTCCAGCTTGATACAAACCCATCAGTTCCATCATATTTTGTTGGTGGATTTTTGGTTCTTTCATTACATGGCTACCCCAAAAAACACCTACGATCTGACATCCCTTCAATAAGGGCAAGTTCAGAGGGATACTGGGTATGCCTGCGACAAAACCCACGACCAGTAATCTGCCATTCCAACCCAGTGCCCGTAAGGCTTTTTCAGTATTTGGACCACCTACGGCGTCATAAACTACATCGGCACCCTTTCCTCCAGTTAATTCTTTTATTCTGCTCTTAAGATCTTCTGTGCTATAATTGATGACTTCGTCAGCACCATATTCTTTACACAAGGCGAGTTTTTCATCTGTGGAAGCACATGCGATAACCCTTGCGCCGGTTATTTTAGCCAGTTCTACAGCGGCTAGTCCAACACCTCCCGATGCACCGAGTACAACTAACGTCTCTCCAGGTTGTAGATTTGCCCTTTGCTTTAAGGCGTGATATGAGGTGCCATAAGCCATCATGAAGGACGACCCTATTTTATAATCCATTCCTGGAGGAATAGGAAACACTTGTTTGGAATGCGCAACCGCCTCAGTTGCATACCCACCATGACTCAATGCACCGAAGACTCTATCTCCAATTTTATAGTGCTGTACCTCTGAGCCCAACTCCACAATTTCACCTGCTATATCACTACCAGGAGTAAACGGTAATTCTGGTTTGAATTGATAAAGTCCCTGAATAATCAATGTGTCTGGAAAATTAACACTACAGGCATGAATCTTAATCCGTACTTCCTTAGCTTGTAGCGGTTGCGATTCTAATTCTTCTAACACTAAAGTATCCGGAAGTCCCAGGGTCTTACATCTTATAGCTCTCATTATGTCTCGATTTTAGAACAATATGATCAAACTTTCGGAACCTTCCAGCCATTGTTATAGTTCGCTTTGATTAATTTATTGGCCTTTTTGTTTTTACCAAAATTACCCTTAACACTGTCCCAGTAAATTTTCTCTCCGGTTTTGTAGGCAATATTGCCCATTTGGGCGTTAATGGCAGCCACACTTCCTGATTCTATCGGAGTATTCAACATTGAATGATCATTTTCTTTAACAGCTGCGATAAAATTTTCTGTATGAAGCCCAAGAATATCAACATCACCTCTTTGCACAAGTGGGATAGATTCCATCTTTTCTTTACCTTCCTTGCCCCAACCTGCGAATTCTCTTTCAGCGATTAATTCATAACCTCCCCGGTTTACTATCAGTGTTCCATTATTCCCAATAAAAGCAATTCCTTCAGTTCTGCCATAGGGACCGCCATCGATGCCTGTTGCATGCTCCCAGAGCATACTAAAATCCCCATAATCGAAAACTGTCTGCAATGTATCCGGTGTCTCTGCTGGATCATCGGGATAAGCCAGTTTGCCACCTGATGCCATGACGGATTTTGGTGCCAATGCATTCATAGCATATAATGCAATATCAATCTCATGTACGCCCCAATCAGTCATAAGACCACCTGCATAATCCCAAAACCATCGAAAGTTAAAATGAAAACGATTGGGATTGAATGGTCTCATCGGTGCTGGTCCCAGCCATCTTTTGTAATCGACACCTTCAGGTACAGGACTATTCGGTTTTTTAACCATCGGCTTCATCCATCCCTGATAGGCCCATACTTTTACAAGTCTGATGTTTCCAAGAACACCTGATTGAACTATCTCAATCGCCTTTTTATAATGTGGGCCGCTTCTTTGCCACTGACCTACTTGCACTACTTTCCCCGTTTTCTTTTGAGCTGCGAGCATAATATTGCATTCTTCTATCGTATTGGCTATAGGCTTTTCGACATACACATGTTTGCCCGCCATAACTGCATCCACCATAATGCCACAATGCCAATGATCTGGTGTACCGATAACTACAGCGTCAATAGATTCATCTTTAAGTAATTCTCTATGATCACCATAGGTTTTTGGCTTGTTACTTCTAAGTTTTGCATAGTCAGCGAGTCTTTGATCGATCACAGATTGATCTACATCACACATACCAACAAGATCCACATCCGGCATTTTTAACAGAGAGTGTACATCGGACCAGCCCATCCCCTTACATCCGATTACACCTATATTAATTTTATCATTGAGGCTAATGATTTTTTTTCTGATGTTGAGGCCTGGTGAAATGATTAGTCCAGATGCTGCTAGTGACGTATTTTGAACAAAATGTCTTCTTTTCATGATGATGAGGTTTGATTATTAGATCCAGTCAAGATAAGTATTCTGTTATAATCAATCACTATAATTTTATATTTTGGCAGACGCGTTAAAATTGAGAAAGATGCCAAGAAAAATTAGAATGGGAATGGTCGGAGGAGGTAGAGATGCATTCATCGGAGGAGTGCACAGAATCGCTGCTGCTATTGACCAACAAATAGAACTAGTCTGTGGAGCCTTCAGCAGCAACCCCGAAAAGTCCAGATTATCCGGAGAAGACTTTTTTCTCGATCCGTCAAGGGTCTATGGAAACTATAAAGAAATGATCGAGAAGGAGCGTCAACTTCCTGAAGACGTCAGGATGGATTTCATTTCTATCGTGACACCAAACCATGTCCATTATGGTCCTGCAAAGATGGCTTTAGAACACGGTTTTCATGTCGTCTGTGACAAACCGCTATCTTTTGATCTCGAAGAGGCGAGAGATCTTGTTGAAACGGTCAACCGCACAGGGCAGATATTTGCGCTTACACATAATTATACCGGATACCCAATGGTCAAGCAAGCCAGGGCCATGATTAAAAATGATGCTTTAGGGAAAATTAAAAAAGTGGTCGTTGAGTATCCCCAGGGATGGTTGTCAACTTTACTGGAATCTTCGGACCAAAAACAGGCAGCATGGCGAACAGATCCTAAAAAGTCCGGCATAGCAGGGGCTATGGGAGATATAGGGACTCATGCTGAGAATCTTGCCGAATATATTACAGGGTTAAAAATCAAAGAATTGTGTGCTGATATAAGCACTTTAGTAGACGGGCGTCTTCTTGATGACGATGGTAATATCCTCTTGCGATTTGATAATGGTGCGAGGGGTGTACTTTTTGCCAGTCAAATATCAGTCGGTGAGGAGAATAGTCTAGCTATAAGAATATATGGAGAAAAGGCAGGCCTGGAATGGCACCAAATGCAGCCGAACACGCTAATTTTTAAACATCAGGAAAAACCTGCTGAAATATATCGTACAGGTGTGGGAGTATTATATCCAGAGACCGTTGCCGCCGCAAGAGTGCCGGCTGGACATCCGGAAGGGTATCTTGAAGCATTTGCCAATATCTATCGCAACTTTGCTAAATGTGTCCAGGCCAGGATAGACGGTGTAGCGGTAGATCCGATCTATGAGGATTATCCTACAGTTGAAGATGGATTAAGAGGTATGGAATTCATATATAAAGTAATCGAGTCGGGGAAGAGTGATCAGAAGTGGATCAAATTGTAAGCATTGACTTAATGATATGAAAAGAAGAAAATTTATCGCTTCCACAGCAATTCTGGGGACAGGAGCTTTACAAGCAAAACCATCGGTCAATGTTTTGTCCAATAAAGCCAAGTCAAATGAATTCTATGAGCTTAGGTCTTACGAATTATCTTTTGGTGGAAATAGAAAAAGTTTGTTTTCTTATCTGAACAATACATTACACCCTACACTTTGGCAAGCGGGTATTGAACATACCATGATTTTTAAAGAATTAGGTGATGCCGAGCCTGCCAAAATTTGGACGTTATATTCCTATCCAGACCTTGAAACGTACCTCGATGTCGTCGATTTAATGAGTGATGATTCCTTCATAGCGCAGACTGAGACTTATACTGCGGCAGGGAAAACTTACAATCGATATTCTTCTTTCTTATTGTCTGCATTTAACGGTATGCCAACATTGCTGGCTCCCGGTGCAGATAAGAAATTATTCGAACTGAGAATATATGAAGGTGAAAATGAAGACGCCGTAAGAAGAAAAGTTATCATGTTTGATAAAGATGAAATCAAGCTTTTTAAAAAAGTGGGGCTTGATGCTGTCTTCTTTGGTAACATGATTGTCGGTCCATATATGCCTTGCCTTGCCTATATGCTGGCCTTTGATAATATGGAAGCAAGAAGTAAGGCCTGGGGACAGTTTGTCGCTCATCCAGATTGGAATAAAATGAAGGACTTACCCCAGTACGCTAATACAGTTTCTAATATTAGAAAAATATTTCTTGAAAGAATATAGGACGTCTTTTACTTTATAAGTATCAGGTATTATTGGCCCCTTAGGTCAAGGATAAATTTATTTGGCCCAATAATCAATTACGAGCACGTCATCCAGATGAGGACTTAATATTGCTCCGAATGCTTTGTGATCGGGATGTGGAAGATATATCGCTCGATCTTCTTCGGATTTAAAAGTAAGTAAAAAGCAATGTGTAAATCCCTTGTCTAATCCTTCTGGACTATTATTAAGGCCCCACTCATAATCATAAATTTCAGGGATCTTTGAAGGCAACTCATGAAAGGCCTTTTCTACAGATGCAACATCCTCTTGTGAAGAGGACTTTTTAAATTTGAACAATACTACATGTCGTAGTAACTGTTCTGGCTGACTTGATGCAATAGTGACATTGTCAGCTTCTTTTTTATCCTGAGTACAATTAGAGAAAATAATGAGTCCTGCCAAAAAAAAGCAAAATTTTAATTTTATCATATTCAAATGGTTTTTCATTTATCAATTATAGGGTTTCTGACATTCAATTAATAGCTAATTTTCACACTTACCAACGATTCCTGTTAATCAATGATGTAATATGGGTAAGATGATGATTACAATGCCAGCTATACAGTTGCAACATATCATTGAGGCTTAGATTATTTTTCCATTCCGGATGGCTTAATTCTTTAGAAAATTCTTCCGTAGTCATGCGTTCCATTAATAAGGTCCATCTGGCGTGAATAGCTTTTAATAAGTTAATGGAAAATTTTATGGGCGCATTTTTTGCATCTGGCAATTCGGCCCATGTTGCCTGATCATAGGCTTTGATTACTGGTGTAGCTTCTGTCAAGGCCCATCTGAATCTGATGTAACTGTTGACATGACTATCGGCTAAATGATGGACAAGTTGCCTTACTGTCCAGCCATCCGGCCGATATGGTGTATTTAGTTGTTCTTCATTTAATTCCATGACCACGCCGGTGAGCCGTTGTGGGAATGACTTGATATTTGCAATCATTTGATAACGCATATCAGCGTCAAGCTCTTCCGATTTTTTAAATCGACCAATAGGGTATTTCAACATCTCTAATTCCATCTTATTAATTTGTATGTCACAATAGTGCAAATATTTTTACTTTACAGTAAATATATATCAATGAATATTTCTAGAAGATCTGTTATCGCAGGGATTTCCGCTCTTGCTGCGTCCACTTCCATAAAATCACTGGCTCACGACTATGATTCAAATATGGTGCCCGATAATTTGACCATACTTTTCCAGGGAGATTCTATAACAGATGCCGGAAGGAATAAGGGGGCTTATTATGCAAACAATGGAAACGGTATGGGCCAGGGTTACGTTAGACACACCGTAACACATCTGCTCGGCACTTATCCTGATAAGCATCTAAAGTTTTATAATCGGGGAATAAGTGGTCACAAAGTATTTCAATTAAGGGATAGATGGGAGGATGATTGTATGATGCTTCAGCCGGATGTCTTAAGTATAATGATTGGGGTAAATGATTTCTGGCATACGCTGGACTGGAATTACAATGGGACTGCTCAAATTTATGAAGACGACTTTATGGCGCTAATGGAACAAACAAAGAAAAGACTGCCAAATGTCAGGTTGATTATCGGCGAACCATTTGTCCTTCATGATGGAACGGCTATAAAAACCGAAAAATGGAAAGGCTCATTTGAAGCATATCAGTTAGCTGCCCGGAATGTGTCAAATCATTATGGAGCTGTCTTTATTCCGTATCAGCAAATTTTTAATGAAGCCCTGAAGAAGTCACCAACAGAATATTGGTGTCCGGATGGTGTTCATCCTTCAATGGCAGGCAACTTTCTGATGGCAGAAGCGTGGATAGATGCTTTTCATAAACTAATGAAATAATTAGGGTCAGATTTTGTCGGCTATCATACTTCATTTACTTCTATGCTTTAAATAACATATCTGGGGTACCTATATTTAAGTATTGCTTGCTACCTTGGGCAGGCAAATTTATTCCCGCTTTATTAACTTTTGATACCTACGCGTATGAGTTTTTTACTCAGGAACGCCCCACAAGTATTATTGTCGGCGGAAGAGATTATCAAGCGATTTCGAGATTTGGTCAATAGATCATTTCACAAAAATGAACTTGATATAAGTTATGATCAATGGATGGTCATAAATACTATTTATAAGAAACAAGGGGTAACACAAATCTATGTTGCCGAGGCCACACGAAAAGAACCAGCGTCAGTCTCCCGCATTCTCAAGTTATTAGAAAATAAAGAAATCATAGAGAGGGTTCCGGATAGATCGAATAAAAGAGCCAAAAGATTATACCTGACTCCTAAGGGAACAGAAACACACAGCAAAGCCACGCGTCTCTTTAATATGATAGCAAAAGATGGGTTCAATGGTATTTACGAGCAAGAGATTAATCTTTTTGTCCGTATTTTGGATAAAGTACAGAGTAATTTTAGTAAACTTTGAATATAGTTAGGGGTATTCAGCTAATTGCTAAAAAGTTGATTAACAAATAATTATGCGACTATTAGATATGTTTGGCTCACACTTTTTTTGAAATATTGATCAATAATGGGGTATTGGTTTATATCGGGATAGCACTCCTATATCGTTACAGCTCCAATCATTTGTGACTTTTTCT
>JAJCYJ010000090.1 GCA_029262975.1 Saprospiraceae bacterium | reverse complement strand
TTTGTAACATACACAGTATTTTCATCGATGGGGTCAGCGAAAATCCTTGAATAATACCATCCTCGTTGTCTCAATTTATGATTTCGATTAATCCTTGTAAAACTTGCTCCACCATCGTCTGATCTATAAATACCTCCTTTTTTTTCATCAGCTGTCTGTTGAATGACCCATATTCTCTTTGGATTAGCCGGTGAAATATCAACACCTATTTTGCCAATCAGACCATCTGGTAATCCATTTTCAACCTTTGACCAATTTTTTCCACTATCGGTAGATTTATACAAGCCACCAGTTAGGCCTCCATCAATTAGCGTCCAGGGTTTTCTTTCAACACGCCACATCCCGGCGTAGATGATATGTGGATTTAGAGGATGAATTGCGAGATCAACAGCACCGGTAGAGTCATTCAGATAAAGCACTTGTTCCCAGGTATTACCACCATTACTAGATTTATAAACTCCTCTCTCTTTATTTGGAGCGAAAATATTGCCCAGCGCTGCGGCGTATATTATCTCAGGATTAACAGGATCAAAGATGATGTCTCCTATTTGACCACAAAGATCCATTCCGACATGGGTCCAGTGAGCACCTCCGTCAATCGTCTTGTACATACCGATGCCAGAACTGACATTACCTCTTGGACTGTCAGAACCTGTTCCTACCAGGATGGTTTCCGGTGATATTGGAGAGACTGCTATTGAACCTATACTTCCACATTTTATCTGACCATCTGAGATATTCACCCAACTTTGTCCAGCATCATCAGTTTTCCAAACGCCACCGCCGGTATAACCGCAATAAAATGTATGGGGTTTTGAGGGAACTCCTTCCACAGCTGTGGCTCGCCCGCCTCGATATGGCCCGGCAAACCTATATTCCATATTTTTCAATAGATCAGCGGGCACCTGCTGAGCATAAGAATAATCAGAAAACAATAATAGAACTGCAAGTAATTGCCACGAGCATAACGTCTGTAAGTTGATCATATTAGTTTGTATTTGCAAAAGCGAGTGGAATATAGGAATTATGGTCAGAAAATTTATTTCCGGGAAAGGCTCAATGGGTTAGTTAACGCAAAAATTCCAAATATTGGACCTAAAGCCAGGATTAAGAAGAGAAATCGAGTGTCCAATATTGGAAATAAGTAAGTCAGTACTTGTATACTTATTATCGTGATTGAAAATCCGATACAATTGACAATGGTAAGGGCAGTTCCTTTTATTTCCGGAGGAGCATTTTGCGCGACCAATGTCGAAAATAGCGGTGAATCAGCAATCACAACTAATCCCCAAAAAAGGAGTAAAAAAATAAAGGTCGAAAATGATTGAGCTAAAAAGAATAAAGGAGAGAGAATACAGCATATTCCTGAAAGAAGTAAAAATGTGGTAGCTGTTTTTTTTGTACCCCAGAAGCTTGATATATAGCCACCAAAAACACATGCCAATCCTCCCAATCCAATGATCAGGAAGGCATACAAGGATGTATTTGCCTGATTACTTTGATTTATATGTAAGTATTCGTTGATCATAATGGGTACGAATGCCCAGAAAGCATAGAGTTCCCACATATGACCGAAGTAGCCAAATGCGGCGGATCTGAATTTTCTATTCTTAAATACCCTGAAAAATGCTGTAAAATCAAGGTTTTGACCCTTTGACCTAAAAGGACCATTTGGAACAAAAAGAAACATGATGATCCCTCCGAATGCGGCTAAGGCAGATGTACATAATATAACCGGTCTCCATGGAAGCTGTTCTGTAACTCCTCTAAGTAAGTGTGGAAACGCCGTTCCCAAGACCAATGCACCCACTAAATAACCCAGAGATTTGCCGAGTCCCTTGTCGTAATAATCGGCTGCGATCTTCATCCCGACAGGATATATTCCGGCTAGAAAAAAGCCAGTCATAAACCTGAGCGATATTAGACTAATCAAATTCTGATGCTCATATACAATCCCAAGATTAAAGACAGAAGCCGCAAGTGCACTAATAAAAAATACACGAGAAGGTGCATACCTGTCAGATAAAGTGAGCAACGCAAAAAGTAAAGTGCCAGCAATAAATCCTAACTGCACAGCAGAGGTCAGATGACCTAAGGCACTGTCCGCCAAATGGAAACTTTCTTTCAAATCTACCATTACACCATTGCCGGCAAACCAAAGTGAGGTACAGCAAAATTGAGATAAGACAATAAGAGGCAGGATTCTTTTTGGAATGGACATTTGTGTGAAGTATCTCGATCACATAGATACGACTCTATATTTATACCCTGTGACTCACTTCTCTTTAGTAATCATTTCAAATAATGAATCGCCAGTAATTTTTATAAAATTCAGCGACCGCAATTCTACTTCATCCGGTAATGTATTAGTATAGTCTGAGAAACTTTGAGTTTCAAAATCTACATTCATGAATTCAAATATTTTTTTTGCAAGTTCTGGATGTTGAAAAGTTAATTCTCTTTTTGCGCTATGGCTTCCACTCTTAATAATAGCCAGATATCCTTTACTAAGATATTGTAGTTGATAGTATGCATTTTCAAGTGGGGTGTTTCTATCTAATTCTCCATGCAACATCAAGACAGGGATATTATGCCTGACAGGTTTTCTAAAAGAATCTCCAACGTCTTGGGTGAGCGCTGCAGTTCTGAGTAACTTGTCCAGATAATTAAAATCTCCGGTCCACTTGATTTCTTCTCTGAATTCTAATTCTAAGCTTCTTTCTTCGCTGATTCCGAGACTATTGTCCATCAGTGGTGCGATTAATAACTGCGTTATTTGTCCTTTTCTTTTTTGTAATGCCCATAATGCCAAAACGTTATAATCGCCCCTATATAATTCGGTTATATATTTGGGCCATGATTCAAAAGAAGCTCTTTGATTCACTGCAAATGGAAATTCTAATGAAGCTCTAAAATCATCTGCACCCAGGATAATTTCAGATTGTTCTATATCTCCAGGCAGGGTAAGGGAAATGCTGACTGGCTGGTTTTCTAGCCTGGTCAAAATAACTTTTATGGCTTCAATTAATCCAACTTCCGGCAAATAAGGTTTTATATGTTTATCTGATTCGGCATATTCTGAAAGTCTTTTAAACATGTTCCAGACAAATTTAGGATCGTCCAGGCTGTGGTCCAGTGGTTCGATCGCTGAGAGCAATGCTCTGTCCACATTTTCGGGATATCTTTGAATATATCCCAGGGCCCACTGAGATCCAAAACTTGAGCCCACAAGAGCTATCTTTTTGTAATTATAAAATGAACGAATCTCTTCTATATCATCTACAATATTGATAATGTCATATCCCGAAAGGTCTATACCCTCTGACCGCAAGTCTTCGACAGATTGAAGTATAGATTTATATTGTCGATCAGCAAGGGCTGTAAGGTCCATTGGTTGTTCTGGTGATCCAATAAATGTTCGATACCTGAAATTAGAAAAAGAGTCTCCCGGTGCATTTGAGTTTCCTCGTTGATTAAGGATGATAACATCTCTTTTTTGATTGTAAATAGAGATTTCTGTTGTCCATGCTTTTGCACTTGGTCCTTTTTTTTGTTGGTAGAAATGATCCTCACTAAAGTATCCTCCAGGGCCACCAGGCAAATAGAAAAGAGGAGCAAGATTCGTTTTTTCCTTCGCTGGAAATCTGAAATAATGAATAGCAATTTTCCTGCTTGACTGATTGTTTCTTTGTTCCCGAACAAAGAATAAATTTTCGGTACCAATGAAATTCAAGCCACGTTCTTTATTTATGTGAATAGATTTGGAAATTATAGTTTGCTCCTTAACATCCTTCTCGGATTTGGGTAATTTAAAATTATTGGTAGATGCACAGGATACAGTCAGTACAACACAGAAAGTAAGAATAAAATACCTCAATAAAGGGTGCATTTAACTATTAGTATTTAGCAAATTAAATCTTTCCAATTTGGCTTTGCACAAACCGATTTAACGAATACAACTTATATCAGCTGAACATCTGTCTTTACTTCTAATAATCCGGGACCTTCATGGACCATCAGTTTTTTCATAGCTGCATCAAGACGCTCTTTCTTGGTAACTTGTATGCCTAAAGCACCACAGCTTTCTGCATAGGTTGCGAAATTAGGATTGACAAGTTTGGTGGCCCACACATCAAATTCTCCTGCTCTTTGTTCTTTAGATATTTTGCCCAGCTCATTGTTGTTCAGAATGATTGCTTTAATGGGCATATTGTATTTAACAGCGGTTGTGATTTCTGCTAGATATTGACAAAACCCTCCATCTCCGGCAACAGCAATAATCGGACGTGCGTTACCCACTGCTGCCCAGGCACCAATGGCGGCAGGATAAGCAAATCCTATCGATCCCAGGTAGCCTGACATAAGAAATGAATGGCTTTTAGTTTCAAAATACCGACCAAAAGAATAGGCGTTATTCCCAACATCTACACACATTACAGCGTCTGCCGGGGCATGTCTTGTAAGTGCATCAAATACGGCTATTGAGCTGATCCCTTCACCGCGATCCTCTTTTAGTCTTTTTTGCTTCTCCTCTTGCCAAATACTCCATCTTGACGCTATTTCCTTTTTTCGATCTTGTTTGTTTTCCAATGACGTTAATTGTCCTAAAACCATTTCTACAGTCACTGAGATTTCTCCCCAGACAGCAGCATCGATTGAATGAAACTTACTTAGAGCCAGTGGATCAAAATCTACCTGAATAGTCGGTATTTTAGGTGTTATCCCAGTATGTTTAGAAAAAGAAGCGCCAATTACAATGAGGAGATCGGCCTCATTCATAAACCAGGAGGCAATCGGTGTCCCACTTCTGCCCAAAACGCCACATCCTAACGGATGACTATCTGATATTTGACCTTTCCCCTTAAAAGTCGTGACGACTGGGCAGTTTAATTTTTCTGCCAGGGTGATGATTTTTTCCATATGAAATCGAGCACCATGACCCACGACGATCATTGGTCTTTTTGATCGGTTTATCAAGGACAGGGCTTTCTCAAAACTCTCTTTTGGAGGCGTAATGGTCATGGGTGTTATTCGCCCTTCTGGAGAAAGCGCCTTATCCGTTTTTTTCGCATGCAATGTCTGTACCTCATCTGGAAAAGTAAGATGAGAAACGTCT
>JAJCYJ010000089.1 GCA_029262975.1 Saprospiraceae bacterium | reverse complement strand
TCCATAAGGAACGACAAGATTGTAGTTTCCAGAGATATTGGTATATGTTGCAACTGAAATAATGTCGGTTAATCGAATTCCATCTGAAGAAGGATTTTCCGTGTTATCCCACTCGATACCTACTCCGAGCAATCCATGATTTTTATAATAGGAATTATTGAATCGAGCCAAGTCGTAAGCATATCCTCCTTTTCCTTCACCTATGTACAGATACATAACTAATCCGGCTTCATTTCCACCGAGAAATCGGGCATAGTTTTGTTGAATCTTTAAATTAGATTTTCCTGTATTCCATAGTCTGAGGTCTTTTAAAAACCCTTTGAAACCTTGTCCAATAATAACATCATTTGCACTGTCATTTATGATAGTATTGGGAGTGACAGGCACAACACTGATCTGTTTTCCTGATACAAAGACCTTCAGCGAATCCTGATAAAGCATGGTTGAAAGGTGATTCCAGTCGCCAATGGGTATTGAATCTTGATGCAGCGATACAGAGGCGGGACCATTATTGGTTTCTATTGTAAAAATATAAGTATCTGATAGAGCATTAAAGTCCAGCACATAGGAACCTTGTTTGCTCAAAACCGTAAAATCACCATCGTAACATCCGGTTGAGGGTTTGATCCAGGCCTCAGCGAGGATGGCATCATTCATCAATAGTGATGAGGCATGAGCAACTGTGGCTTCTTGACTTCCAAAAAAATGAAGACTCGGAAGGACAGTAATATTGGGATCATTTGCAGCAATTTTGACATTAGCAACAGCAGTGCCATCTTCATAGGCAACCCTTCCTGTTACGATTCCTGTTTTTCTGCGGTAGCCTATCGTTCTTAATCTGTTAGATTCTATAGTTGTCGCCTCACATGGACCCTCTGCAACTATTTCATATTCATAAAGTTCTCCGGCATCAGCAAAGAGATCATTAAAGATACCTGAGGAACTATTCAATGTGGTAAGTAGGGCAAAAGCATTTCCGGAATCAAGAATTCTTCTGTAGATTTTTATAATATTGGTTTGACTGGGAAGATTATTAACCCAGGTAAGTTCAATCTTATCCGCGAAATATCCTTTGGATGCCTCAAAGCCTCCAGACAAGAAAGTGGTACTTAGATCTGGTGCAATCAATGCTGATGTGGTTGCCTGTCCATTGCCATTAGGATAACAATTAGATTTGGATTTAATCTTATATGTATAGGTCACGCATTGTACGACTTCATCATCAAAATAACCGGTTGAGTCCGGAGAAATACCATCAATAATGAATGCACTGCCACCTCCGGGGAATGTTCTCTCCAGAATGTAGCCCTCAATAATGTTTCCTACGCTTGGCCAGGTGACACGTATCCCGTTAGCTGCTGTCGACGAATTGACTGTAGCCGGTGCAGGTGGTGGACCATCCGCTCGTCCCACATTAACATTGGATGGTTGACTTGTTAAATTACAATCATTGGTACTTGTAACATAATAATTAATGTCTTCACTTAAGGGAGGATCTTCATCCGTGTAATTAGTAGAACCATCTGTAATCGTATGAATCTCTTGCCCATTCCTAAACACATGGTAAGCTGTTGCTGTACCTGTTGATTGCCAGGAGAGATTCACCACCTCGTCACAACTATTTGTCGAAGCAATTAGGTTAGTAGGAGGGGGATTCGCCCCTTTTCTTCTTCCTACTTTCTTGCTTGATAACGGCGCTCTGTAAGCATAAAGTCCATTTGGATTCCAATCTGCTCGCACTTGATAGTCATGATCAACTCCTGGTACAGCAGTATAGTCTTCATACAGTAAACTTTGGCCATTGTTACCTAATTCCACATCATCACGAAATATTACAAGAGACCAGTTGCTATTACATGGAAAACTAAAGGGATTTATACTGATGTCAAATGCAACGTGAGAGCAGTGCTGATCGACAGTTGGAGCACTTAATGTAGGTTGATTGATTTTTGCAAAGGAACCAAGTGGTGTTAAAGCATTACATTCTGGGCGGCCACCGCACTCCACAAAATGTTTTCTATAAGACTTGAGGTCCCAATCATCTGTGCCATACATAAAGTAAGGTATGTTATATGTAACCCGCCCCCAGTATATCCCTCCTTGAGTGAAAGTTTCAAAATCA
The DNA here is from genome assembly GCA_029262975.1 of Saprospiraceae bacterium. Lineage (GTDB taxonomy): Bacteria > Bacteroidota > Bacteroidia > Chitinophagales > Saprospiraceae > JAJRXG01. Next base: position 10,273 of record JAJCYJ010000089.1, on the reverse strand, counting down.
TCGACGATCCCTGTCAAATTATTGAAGCTATATTCCCACCAGACACCAAAAAGACTAAATTGATTGGGTTGGGGAATTGGCGGACCAGCAATTTCATCTAAGTTAAAGACATTCCAATCTAATCCGGGCGCCTTTATATTTAAATCAAGATTTGTGAGAAATCTACGTCCACATGCAATGCCTAGATAATGTAAAGGAAATTCAAAAATAATCTGTCCATTACATTTATTTACATCACCATATATGATTACAGGGTCCACTCCTGTATTTGAACACTGTGAAATAAGTAGGGTAGAAGTTTTCAATACAAAAGCCAGGGTCAATAATAACAGCGTTATTTTCTTTTTCATCGAAGGAATTATTTTGCAGAGATTTGAAGAGTATCAGATTTTGTCACGTCTCAGTCCAAGAATCAAATCGCATAAAGCTATGTGTCCTTGTCTGGGCTATTTGAAGTCGCAATTATTATGGTTTAGGTGACGCCTTTAAATTTGGAATGACATAAAAGTATCATAGTGGTACGGTCGTACCATTTGTTTGTAATCCACGAAGTCGTCATAGTCAGTTTACTATAATAAGTATGATGAGTGTTTGAAAAGATTGCTACAAGTCAATATTAGTCAATATTAGTCACTTGGAATACAAAATCACTATCAACTATCTGTCAAAAATTCAATTTTACATTCTTCATGATTAACAATGAATATTTCAATTAAGTGATCACATTCAATAGCTTCATCTATTGGTTATCCAGGTGTTTGAAGAATTGGCAATAAATAAACCAAATACATAATAAGTCTTCTTTATTACGACGGGCATTTTATGAAAATAGTAACTTCACAAAGATTCAATGTTGGAGCATTTTATGGATTTATCTTCAACTTATCGACACATTGCTAACTGGATTAATAGCTTCTGTAGAATATGCCACGGAATTCAAGGTATACGGTTGCGGTTAAAAAATAATATAAAAATGATGTTTAAAAGCGTAACTGCCCTGCTACCGAACTCATATCCAATGGAGATTTGCCTTTCCCCCTGGATAGCAACTTATATTTATTTATTATATTTTGAAATTAGATCCCGAAATACCCAAGTCTCTGATTAACAATGTGTTATTAAATACTATTCCGACTCACTACTTGTACAAGGACAATTAAGCTGAATAGATAAGTCTACTAAAATAACGTCGCATTATTTAGCAAAATTTTCTAATTTATAAAAAGTCCTTTTTGTTCTTCTAATTTCATTAGACAATTCAAACTTATCTCATAATACTAGCTATGTGCAATTCATTTCTTCATATTTACATCAACCAAATACCCGTCTTTTGATAGCGAGTAGAGTCAATTCCAGATTAGAAATTTAGATTCAAGCTAACTTGGTGATATTAATTAATTCAAAAAAGAAATGAAACTCGAATATGTACAATTTTGATTTAATCTCTTTCCAGTATTATAGTCTAATGTTTTGAAAAAACGTAAATATTTTTACAATCGCCTGGATATCTAAATTGGTTTATAATCATTAATTTTTCATAATACCTTAAGAGCTCATACCAGGAGTTGTGCTAATTTCAATTTCCAAATTGGAAAATGATCTTTTGTCAGACTATTGGCACTCGCATGTCGGACTACATGTAAGACTGGATCATCGAAACTCCTGAGACTTTGCTTATAGATAGAACGTCCTTGTTGCTTGATATGAGCAAGAATAATTGAAAGTTTGTCCAATTGCTGATGATAAGTAACATCCTTATCAAAAGACCAAATATATGTGGCATGAGAATTTAAAAGTTCCCATATAAAATGAGTGAAAGCTTCGCCTTTAGCGTAAAATATAAAACCAAAATCAGGATGTAAAGTGATAAATATTTTAGAATCGTGTTCATGAATTTTTCCAGCTAAGAAAACCAATTGTGCTTCATTGCGGATTTTCTCATTTTTTAAAAATAACTTAAATAATTCTTCGAAGTTTTCCGGTGAGATATTGCCCTTTTCACTTTTATCAAAATCAGCAAATAGCTCATCGTTAGTAAAATAATTTTTATCGATTCTATTAATTAATGTCTCCTTTATGTGGTTTTTCCAGGTTTTAAATTTAAAAATGTCTAAGAGTTCTTTATTGATTCTATCTATTTGAATCGAGGAGCCAGTAGCGTTTATAACTTCCTCCCCACGTAGTTCAATTGTAGATTTTACATCTATAGTTTTCCGTCCCAGGAAATTTTGAATAAATGGTTTTATAAATTCAAATTCAGGAAGTAGGTTTTCATTAGGGATCTTTATTTCAACCGAATCATTTGACCATTTGAAGCGCTTCTTTACTAAGGCGTATCCGCTTCTAAAGAAAACATGTTTGAGTGAAACTTTAAATTTAAGGTGAATAACATTTTGCTTTAGAGCGCCTGTGTCATGCGAAGTGTCCAACAAGTTAAGATGAGCAAAAGATGCCTTCCTGTATGATACCATACAAGAGGACCAATCAGGCCAGGATATTGCTGTGAAATGCAATTTATTGATGCTCGACTTGGGTTGCTGACCTTCAAAAACTTCAAGGCCTGCAATATCATATTCTAAAATACGAATTGTAAGGAGGGTTTCTATTTTATCCCAAAGAACAATTTCGGCACGACAATAGATGTTCAGATTTTCTCTGAACTGAAATTCTGCTGGATACAAATTTGTCTGTGGATAAGAAATAGAGTTATTCTTGCTAAGGCAAACATGATTGGCTGTAAGTTTAATAACAAGATTCACTATTCGATCTAATTTACTGAAAGGGCATTTTTCGGATTAGGCTTAGTGTCATTCCCAGATGATCCGTTCTTTTTGCTCATGCCATTCCAGGTATTTGCCACCATAATGATCATCCAACTTTCCCCTCTTCACTTTAAGCGTAGGCGTCAGCATATCATTGTGCTCTGACCATGCTTCTTTATTGATAATAACAGTAGATATTCTTTCATACGCAGAAAGAGTGCTATTTAATAATGATAGATCATTCGTTAAGGAATCTTCCACATCAGTTTTTTCTGCTTTTTGACCTTGCTCTGATAGGTTTATCAAGCAAACAGGTTGTGGTATCCCTAATCCTGCCACACAACATTGTTCGATATACTCATTATTAGAAAGCACTTCTTCCATTGGATTAGGCGTAACATAACTTCCCTTCGAAGTTTTAAATGCGTCTTTTACTCTTCCAATTACCCGGACATATCCGTTTTCATCTATAGTCCCTCGATCACCACTATACATCCAGCCATCTTTCAAGACTTCAGCTGTTTTCTCCGGATCCTTATAATAACCTTTCATCATATAAGGTGTCTTCATCAGGATTTCGCCAGTTGCTTCATCTATTTTAACCTCACCGGCAGGTATTGCGCGGCCAACAGAATCAGGTGGAGTATTTAGATCAGGACCATTGGTCATGGAACCACACACTTCAGTCATGCCATAGGCCTCCACCAGGTGAAGTCCCAATTTACGATACCACTTCTTTAAAAATTCGGGGGTGATGGCCGCTCCTGTTGCCACAATTTTGGCATCACGAAGACCCAGTGCTGTACGAAGTTTCTTTTTTACGATTCCTGATACGATCGGGATACTTAGTAACCTATTCAGTTTCTTTTGTGACATCTGGGACATGACTCCATGGTAGAATTTTGTCCAGATGCGCGGTACTGCAAATAAGACTGTCGGTTGCGTTTCTCTTATATTTTGAGCGAAAGTATCTAATGATTCTGCAAATGAAATGGTCCCACCGGAATAAATACAAGGTAATTCTACACCCATCCTTTCAGCAACATGATTCAATGGGAGAAATGAGAAAAACTTCTTTTCTTTCAACAGGAAGATACCAATCCAATTTGTCCGTTTTTCATCTTTCATGGCTAATGCCGGACATTTATGCAGAAGCATGACTCCTTTAGGTGTACCTGTCGTACCCGAAGTAAATTTTATCGTCCATAAATCTTCCAGATCAGGAATCAAATTGTCTGGGTACGGCTCATGTTCTGCTTTCAGTGAGTCCCAGGATATTCCGGTAGTAATTTTGGCATTTCCATCATAATGCGGAAAATGAATAGTTTGTACTGAGTCTGGTATGGCTTCCCCTTTATCATCCCATCTGTCGAGCTTACCAATGAACAATAATTTTATATCACTCAATTTGACGACTTCAGCAAGTTTGGCTTTAGGCAGACTGGCATAGTATGGCACAGATACAAAGCCTCCCATCATAATCGCCAAATCGGCCAATACCCAGTGATAACAATTTTTCGAGAGAATGCCAATATGGTCTCCTTTATTGAGCCCAAGAGATCTTAGTGCTGTTGTGATTCTTCTTGCTTCCTCACCGGCTTCAGCATAAGTCATCTGAAACCAGTTCTTTCCCATAGGTTGTCTCAGAAAGACTTGATTAGGTGTCGTTTTTTCCCAGTGGTAAAATTTCTCGATAATTGTCTCTAACGTATCGTTCATTTGGTGACTAATTAGCTGGTTTTGTCATATATAGCCGTCTTCCGGCTCTTATTATCTCGTTGCCAAGATACCAAATATGTACTTTTCTATGAGTTCAATTTTACATTTCCATGACAAATGTGGTTCCGTGAAATTATATTTTTGTGGATATAGCTATGATCAATCACTATAAGCTAATCACGATAACTCATAAAGGTCTCAATACGGAAGACCTGGAACACTTTATGGTACGACATAGTGAAGATGCCGTATTGGCAAATAAGCTGGAAGATCTTAAGAAAGAATATAACCAGAAGGAGATCTTGTATTTGACGACCTGTAACAGGGTCATGTATTTCATGTTTGGGAAAAAGTCCTTAAGTGGTCTTCAATTCTCAGAATTCTTTCAAAAGGTTAATTCCTCCTTCAGCAAATCCAATGTTCATAACCTAGAACAGATTGTGGAGTATTATGAAGGAGCAGAAGCTGTGAACCATTTATTTGAAGTGGCTTCATCACTGGACTCATTAGTGGTAGGTGAAAGAGAAATATTCAGGCAATTCAGGGAAGCCTATAAATTTTGCAAATCTCATAATCTTTGTGGAGATAATATAAGACTGGTAGAACAATCTACTGTAAGAGCTGCCAAGGATGTATATACTAATACTTCTATCGGAACGAAACCCGTATCTGTGGTTTCTCTTGCCATTCAAGAATTTTTACAAAGAGATATTCCAACAACATCGAGAATTCTGTTGATTGGTTCCGGGGAAACAAATAGTACTGTTGGGAGATTTTTGAGAAAGTATAAATATCACAATATTGTAATCTTCAATCGAACATTGGATAACGCCCAGAGTTTAAGCACAGAATTAGGAGCCGAGGCAAGGCATCTTGGTTCTCTTGGGGATTACCAGGAAGGTTTTGATTGCATCTTCGCCTGCACTGCGGCACAGGATCCGATAATTACTTCAGAAATTTTTGAACGAATTAGCCCTGAAAAGAAGACTAAATTAATCATTGATCTTTCTATTCCTCACAATGTCGAGAAAGAAGTAGCAGCAATGGATCGTGTTGATTATATTTCTATCGATAGCATTCGTATACGTGCAGAAGAAAACTTAAAATTCAGAAGCAGCAATATCGCCGCAGCAAGAATTGTATTAAGTGGTCATCACGAAGAATTTGGAAAGTTATATGAAAGACGTCGGGTAGAAAGAGCGCTCAGTGCACTACCCAAAGAAATAGGAAAAGTCAAAGAGCGCGCACTGAATCTTGTCTATAAGGACCAATTAGCTACGTTGCCTCAGGAAACCCAGGACCTGGTTGCGGAAATTGCCACCTATATGGAGAAAAAATGTGTTGCAGTTCCGATGAAAATAGCCAAGGACAACATTCGTTGATGCCCCTTTAATCGAAAGATACTTTTTTCTCGATTATTTTTTTCCCTCTCTTAATTTTAACTGTTATCGTATCTCCAGGTTCAAATTTTGCCAGTAAATCCATATAGGATTCCATGCCGTCAACCTTATATTCTCCCATTTGCAAGACCACATCGCCTTTCTCAATTCCAGCATTAAAAGCAGGGCGATCAGCACGTATACCATCGATACGCATCCCATCGCCATCATATAAATAGTCGGGCATCACTCCAAGCGTCACTTTAAAGCTTCTGCGGCTTTGTTGATCAGCATCTTTCGTTTCTGTAAAAACGAGGTGACCGTTATCATCCAATTTTTCAATCAATTTCATCATATAGTCAAGAACCAACTGCAATCCCTTGTAGTTGATTTTCTCTTCATCATCAGATGGCTTATGGTAGTCTTCATGCTGGCCAGTGAAAAAATGAACGGCCGGAATATCAGAAACATAAAATGAGGTGTGGTCTGAGGCGCCCATTCCTCCCTCCGTAGTGACAGTAGAAATTCCTTTTACATGAATGTCACTCATTTCTTCCTTCCAGGCAGGAGATGTCCCTACTCCATTGATTGATAGTTTCCCTTCTTCATTAAGCCTTCCAATCATATCCATGTTCAGCATATAGGTAATCTCATCCAGAGCTATCGTCGAATTTTTCGTAAAATAATTTGATCCCCAAAGGCCGTATTCTTCGCCAGAAAATCCAATAAACAAATAATTATTCTGAGTATACTTTCCCTGAAGTTCTTTCATAAGATAAAGCATTCCTGCCACCCCACTGGCATTGTCATCTGCTCCATTATGAATGGCGTTGCCACCATCGAAGAGTGATCCTGCATGGGCATAACCAAGATGATCATAATGAGCTCCAATCACAACGGTATTAAGTGCATTATTGTCAAGAAATCCTATGACATTTCGAACCATCATTTCCCCACTCTGCGCAAATTCGGCTCCATGTGGGTTATCCTTATTTTTAACAGCAAAGTCCTGGTAATATCCATTCGTTCCTTTTGGTTTTAAGCCTGCCTCCTTCATTCGCATGCTTATATATTCTGCTGCCAGTTTCTCACCCTTCTCACCAGTCCCCCTTCCTTCAAGTTCGTCTGACGCCAGATATTCGATATCCATTTCTATCTGTGCATCATATTGATTTTTAACAACTTTATCTGATCGAACAGAAGTACATTGAATAAAGAATGTCAGGGCGCAAGCACCAAATAAAATACGCCATTGATAACAAAAGACGGTGCTGTTTAATTTTTTCATAATTGTAAAGACTATTTTCGCCCTTCAAATGTACATTACGATGATAGAATTCTACAAGGTTATTACCTTTTCAGTTATTATATTTTTAGCAGCTTGTAAAGGTGGGCAAGAAAAGCCCATGGTTCCTCAGCCAGTTTCAACGGAGGATAGTTTTAATTTATCCTTTGATCATGATTCACTGATATATGAAGAAGAAACACATTTTGCCCACATGCAGCAATTGACAAATGGCGGAGATAATGCCGAAGCCTATTGGTCTTTTGACGATAGAAAACTCACATTTCAAGCCTCCAATCCAGAATGGGGCGCTGAGTGCGACCAGATTTTTATCTATGACCTAACATCAAAAAAAGACTTAGACCACCGCCCTCCTCTATTAAGCACTGGAAAGGGCAGGACAACCTGTAGTTTTTTTATGCCTGGTAATGAGCAGGTTATCTTTGCTTCTACGCATCTTGATAATGATGCCTGTCCACCAGTCCCGGAAAGAAGTCCCGGAGGTCTGTATGTATGGCCGATTTATAGTTCGTTTGATATATTTATCAGCGATCTTGATGGAACCATAAAAAAGCAACTGACCCATGAGCCAGGATATGATGCGGAGGCAACCTTGTCCCCTGCCGGAGATAAAATCGTATTTACCTCAACCAGGTCTGGAGATTTAGAGCTATACACAATGGATGTCGATGGACAAAATGTACAGCAGATAACCGATGAACTGGGCTATGATGGGGGTGCTTTCTTTTCGCCGGACGGCACAAAACTTGTCTTTAGGGCTTCCAGACCTAAATCAGAGGAAGAAAAGTCAGAGTATCTTGGATTATTAGAACAAAATCTGGTCCAACCCACAAACATGGAATTATACATTTGTAATGTGGATGGTACTGATATGAAACAAATCACACAATTGGGAAATGCAAATTGGGCGCCCTATTTCCATCCATCAGGAGAAAAGATTATTTTTTCTTCTAACCATAAGAGCAAAAGAGGATTCCCATTCAATCTGTTTATGATTAATATCGATGGTACAGGTCTTACTCAAATTACACATGACGACGCATTTGATTCATTTCCAATGTTTTCATATGATGGTCGATACCTTGCATTTTCTTCAAATAGAAATAATGGGGGCACACGATCAACAAATTTATTCATAGCAGAATGGAAGGATTAGAAAATGAAACTGACTCCAAGAGCAAGAAAAACTGGTTTAAAAGATTAGGATGGGGGGCATTTGCATTTTTTCTAATTAAGGGGCTTATTTGGTTGGCTGTTTTTTTTGGTCTTGGGAAAATAATCGGTTGTTAAGAAAGATTAATACGCCTGATTGCCACAGCACCTACGCGGGATAAACTTCATCGTCTAATTTAGAAACAGGTCATGCGATTATTTTCAGTACACCCATTTATAAAGTGTACTTTCTCATTGGCATTGAATATATGATGGCTCGATTAATTAATGCAACACAGTCATCAATTGGAAATTTGAAAATCTATGCTTGGATGTGTCTGTCTTCCCGTAACAGCATTTAATACTTCAAATTTTATACTTTTCTGAGGGATGCCATTTTTAGTCAATATTTGTATCAACGTCTCACCATGAGGTGGAATATTGATTATATCTGATTGATTATAAAAATCAAATAAAGATTCATTTCTTAATATAAAGTGAGCATCGCTATTATTAGAAATAATGATTTCTTCGACAGATGAAGGACCTATAAAACCTCTTGATTTTAAAGAGAGACAGGATTGTACCAATAGACTTACATTAGCCTCCAAGCCCACTAAAATGTCATTGAACCAGGCAATAGATCTACCTGCCATGAGTGCCTCTTTAATACTGCTCTCCGACCGCTCCCGGGCTAACACTAAAGATATCGGTCTATGCCCCCCTTCCGCTAATCCATATTGCCAGTCGACCAGGCCGTGAATATCGGAGGTGCCCATAATTGTCAGTCCATTTTCCTTAGCCAGCTCAAGGGCTTGCTCGCTATAAGTAAGATCATTCACCACCTCTATACCGTGCAAAAGGCCTTCGTCTATTAATTGCCGGTGAAGAGTTGTAATCTCCGGAAGTCCATCCTCTTTCTGCTGAATCCAGTTGGGATGATTCCAGAAAACGAAAGCTCCCTGTGCCGCAGCAGCGCGATAAGCTGTCAGAGGATCATCATGATCTAATGTATTGGCATCATTGATAAACAAGGCATTTGCATGACCCGGAGGAAGATCTTTGGTGATCTCTGCTCCATGTACAATTATCAAATCGAACGGTTTTGCGTATTGTTTCCCCAGATGATAAGAACGATTTCGATCCGGATGCGGAATATCATCAGAATGTGGTTGGTACTCAATGTGTTCGGTCAGAGAAATGGCATCAAGTCCATCTTTTACCGCTTCATCAATCCGTATATTAGGCCACACACTACCGTCGGAAAAGACAGTATGGATATGAAAATCGCATTTTAATGTTTTGAAACCGGGCACATCGGGAAATTCGATTTTTCTGTCATTCTCCTGCCCGATTGCATTACTGCTGTATGTCAAAAGGTATATAGAAAAGATGTAAAAAACTAGATTAATGATTTTAGAAACCGACATAAGCTTAACTTTATTAAGTATTATTGACACCATTATTTATACGGACACGAATATTGATGTCCAAAGTATTAAAAATCACCATCATGTTAAAATCAATCGTACTTACGACCCTGTTTATTTGTCTTGCCTTTGTATCAGACGGGCAAAATCAATTTGACGATGTTGTCATTAAAGAAACTAAACTTACAGACAATATTTACATGCTTGAAGGATCAGGTGGTAATATTGGTGTTTATGTGAGCGCTGATGATGTATTAATCATAGACGATCAGTATGCCCCTTTATCCGAAAAAATAATGGCTAAGATTGCGGAGTTATCAGGCCTGAAAGTATCAAAACTGATAAATACGCACTGGCATGGGGATCATTCGGGTGGGAATGAGGATTTTGCAAAAGCTGGAGCCTTGATATTTGCTCATGAAAATGTTCGAGACAGAATGTCTAAGGAGCATAAACGTGGAGAAAATGTCCTGCCACCATCACCTGATATTGCACTCCCGGTAGTCACCTATAGCGATCAAATGC
>JAJCYJ010000088.1 GCA_029262975.1 Saprospiraceae bacterium | reverse complement strand
TGTTAATCATAATTGCGAAATTTAATTTTATCCATAATCTTCTTGATTTTCAAAAGACAATAATGATTCAATTTCTTTTTTGGAAAGTTCACGAATTAATCCATCCTCCATTTCAAAAATCCGATCAGGTACTGTCCAATAATGGCGATCGTGAGAAACAACAATAACTGTCTTGTTGCGTTGCTTTAGTTCAGTCAATAAATCATAGTAATATTTATCTCTAAATTGAGGATCTAAGTCTGCAGCTACCTCATCTAGAACATATATTTGTTTATCTTCAATTATTGAAGTCGTCAAAGCCAATCTTTTTTTCTGTCCTGTAGATAAATTCAAATTGGTAAATGCACCATCCAGGTAGGAAGTCTTATCCTCTGGCAATCCCATATTTTTCAAAACCAGGTTGACCTTATTTGAATCTACTTTATCTATCCCGTACAATTTGTCAAACAAATGAAAATCTGTGAATATGGTTGTAAAGAGGTTGCGATATTGTTGATAATTAGAATCTGTAAGTGGTGTTTCAGGTTTTTCTTCTACATCTGCATCTATAACTATTCTGCCCGATTTTGGCGGATAAAGACCGGTTAATAGTTTGAGAAAGGTAGATTTTCCAGAACCATTTCCACCGGTAATAAAAATCAACTCACCTTTTTGAATTGTTAAATTGACCGGACCTACTGTAAAAACATGTTCGCGCCGTTTTGTACGTGCATATGAATAGCTAAGATTTTCAAATCGAATATTTTCTTCGAAAGAAAGCATATTGAAAGCTTCAGGTTGATTAAAAGTCGATGCTTTAAACCGGGCTTTATTCAACATTTCTTCTAATCGTTGCTCCAAAGCGTTAATATTTCGAGTTGAAGTATTCGCATTATCAAAATATCGCACTGAATTTACTAAGCCTTCGAAAGGGCCAATTATAAATAAAACGGCAGCAGTCACTTTTATAACATCTTCAGAATGTTCTGTGTGAAATTGTGGAAGCAAGAATAAAATACAACCAAGTAATATGTAGAATAAGACCTGTGTGAAAATGAGCATTTTATTATAGGAGAGGATTACCTGGCTTCTGTAATTTTTTAAGTCCTTATTAACATTGATGTAATTATAATATACTTCTTCATTCTTCCTTCTGTTAATTTTAATCTCTTTAAAACCATTCAAGATGTATCCTACATTTTCTACAAAAGCTGTCTCGCGTTCTGACACCTTCATCCATATAGATTGAAAGGAACTTAAAAAATTAAAATAGTAAGCGACGCCTATACCAATTGCAGCTACGACCATTACAAAAGACCAGATCGATATAGTCGCGATATATATCGTTGTGAAGACTATCATAATTGCAGATTGGAGCGAACTGACTAAAGTACTTGCAACTGTAGAAATATAACCCGCATCTTGGGTAAGTCGAGCATATATTGATGAAGGACCTATTGACTCTAAAATATCTAATTCTGTCTGTCGTATCTTATTAATAATTCGATTTCGAAGTTGAAACATGACTGATTCAACAATTACTACAGACTTATCAAGCACATATTTTTTGGTTAATAGGACGACAGCTACTCCGACGGCGAATAAAAGAAAGATTTGATGATTCAATTCAGAATTAGACGCATTCTCGGCAGCCATATTAATCAAGCTGATCAATAAGGCCGCTGCTATTCCCGATAAAGTAATAAATATTATAAAAGGCCTTAAAGGCTCCTTAATTTCCCTCCTTAAAAGATAAAATAGTTCCATTCATAAGTTAATTTGGCTCAAATTGCAGCATGCTCAATGGGCCAATTAATTTAAACCGACTTACCTTTTACTTTTTACCCTTGGATGTATTATATTCAGAATCCGCTCATTTGAATAAGGTGAATCCTAAAGGATTAATTTTGGTCGATGGTAGTCTCACTTTCAGTATCCCTAATATAATGAACATTTATTCAATAAATTCTATTAGATGCCTACTTTTCGCGAGGAACAGGTATAAATACGTACGTTTTACTAGGTGACACAGAGTCCTTCTGAATCATCACTATGCTTAAGGAATAGCCAACTTGTTAGAATTGATTTATTATAATGAACAAATTGATAAAACACTACAAATCAAGCCACTTGTTTCGCTCAGAATAGTGCCAGTAACGCCCAGCAAATTGGGACACTCTCCATTCTGCCTGTAGCAATATTTCGAAAAAGAAGATCAGCGTGGTATCAAACAGAAAGTCATGATGGTGTCTGCTAACTATATAACGATGGAAGCCTGATCTATTATTATACTTGTATTCAGAGATCTGCTGAATTTTCTCCTACAGCCCGAGCACTAAAAAGGTTGGGATTAGTAGCATCAATTAGGACGCTCTGTTAGTGACTGCAATAGCCGGATGTGGACGAATACGAGACTGAACTAGAGAGACAGGTAAGAAAAGCAATTAAGACTATGTTATTCATTATGATTTCAATATCCTGGATACCGATGTCTGTAACCCATTGACATTTCAATCATTTTTGCTTTGGGAAGTTGATAAAGATGGATGGACACATACCCCATAGTAGGTAATTTGATAGTGTATTTCCAATTCTTAGAAAAACTAATTCACATTTATGCCTATATTATGGTTGATCATATTGCTGTAACCACAAACCAAAAGATATGTTTCAATCATTCCTGCGCCTTAGTAACTCATTTAAAAATTTTCAATTTAGGCTATTGACCGGCCTTTTGCTCGTAGTTGGGATTTTTCAGGTTGGCTTCACTCAGAAATTGACTTCTGTACTGGAAGATCCGGTCATCAATAATATAATTTATGATTATAAATTACAGGATTGGTCATTTGATAAATCTTCCGTCAAGAATCAGCAGGATGTGATTTTCGATGCCACAGAATTGACTTTTGGATTTCTCCCCCTTACCCAGGCGGACACTTGTCCTCCGGCCATACTTCTTGATTATGGGATCACCAATGGAGGTCATGTTGATTCGTTTAAGATTGGATATGCTACTGATCTGCGCACACCTGTAAGCATGTGTATACGGTTTTATTCGGGCACTAATGAATCGAAATTTGGCGTTCAGATCGACAGTTTTGTTCTGAATAATCTTCCGGGCTCCACCAATGGGAATAACCAGATATTTAGTGTGATGGTGGATGCCGGTGAATCCGGATTTTGCCTTCCCCCGGGCTATTTTGGCTATGGCTATGATATAAAAGACAAAAGGACTGGCCCACTCACCACATCCAATACAGGATCTAATGTTGCAGATGGCTATTATCTGCCTCCATATCCTGAGATTAGAAAGATTCCGAACTTTTTTGCACAGTTTTATATGGAGCTCAGGGGAGATATCAATACACATATTGGCTATGTCGACAATAGCTTCGCAGGTGCGGGAGATGGCAGTTTCACCAAACCTTTCAGCGATATTGATGATGCCCTCGTGACCGAAATAACTGATATTCATGTGGCTGTCGGTAACGGTCCTTATAGCGATTTTTATGTATTGCTAGACAATCAAACTTTGACCGGTGCTGGGAGTGGTCGCGACGGTTGTGGCAATGTGGTCCCTGGTTCTGATGAAAGACCTCATATCGAAGGGCTCACTTTTGGCAATAACAATACAGTCTCCAATGTCAATATTGAAAATAATGATATCGGTTTGACCTTGCATAATGTCACAAATGCCACCGTAAGTGATGTAAATGTGTCCTCTACAATTACCGCTATCGATATAAACGCGGGGACCGGTACTTTTACTTTTAAAGATGTCACCGTAAATGCTCCAGAAGAAAGCGCTTTGAAAATAAATGGAGGCAGCGCTAATGTGAATATTTTAAATAGTCATTTTCAAATGTCTGATATAGGGACAATTATTGATGTCTTTGGCGGACAATCGGGAGATTTTGTTATTGAAAACAGTTTGATTGAAGGACCCGATGGCAGTAATGTAAAATTTAGAGATCTAAGTCCTTTTGCTTTTAGATTAGATGAATCCGAAATGAGAGGTATAGATATAGAGATTGCCCGGAGTACTGGTAATTTCTCAGGGAATGTAGTTGAATTGGAGGGTGGATTAAGGTTTCAAAATAGCGACGTTTTTACATCTCTTACAGATTTCAGAATTTCATTTATAACTGGCAAATCAGCTATAAATGTCATAAATGATAATGGGACAATAGATTTTGAAGGTACAATTGATGCCCGGAGCGGAGATGGTCTTCAATTTGATAATGCCGATGGAGTATATGGTTTTAGGGGAAATGTACATCTAAATGGAGGGGATGCCGGCATTGATATACTCGGAGGCTCTAACGGGCAATTTACATTTACGGATACTGATATCATTAATCCGACAGGCATAGGATTAAATATTCATCGGGGATCTCCAATAGTCAATTTTAATGGAAAAATTGTGCAGAATAATAATAGTTCTGCGGTGAATATCCTGAACAACACAAGCAAAGTCAATTTTGATGGCTTGATTGATGCTACAGCCGGAGATGGTCTTCAATTTGGGGGTTCGGATGGTGAATATGATTTCAGGGGAATTATAAAACTTAATGGAGGGGATGCAGGTATTGACATACTCGGATTCTCTACCGGGCAATTTACATTTACCAATACTGATATCACCAATCCGACAAACACCGGCTTAACTATTGATGGTGGATCTTCAACAGTCATTTTTGACCAGGGTTCTTCGATTACCCAGAATAATAATGCATCCGCGGTTAAAGTCACAGAGCATAATGGATCAATTGAATATAATGGGCAATTAGATGTAAATAATGGGGATGGTTTACAATTTGACGATGCCGATGGGACATATGACTTCAGAGGGCAGGTAAGACTTAATGGTGGGGATGCAGGTATTGACATACTTGACGGTGCTGCCGGACAATTCACATTTGCTCCTATAGAGGCTTCACAGATCGATGGCCCAGCGATCTCTTTAACTGAATCAGCCGCCGATATAAACCTCAACGCTTTAATTGTAAACGGAGCAGCGACTGCGCTTAATTTGATAAACTTTACCGGGCAACTTAAAATAGAAGGTGATGGTACGGTAGGATCCGGGGGAATAATAGAAAATTCTAATTTCCTGACTACCCAAAATACGGTGACTGGTGAGCATATGAATTGGAATGGCACACCTGTGATTTTACAAGAATTATCCATTGGCGGTGGAGAAAACAAAAGCCTCCAGACGGGTATGTCGTTTACGTTAATCGCAGAATTACTGGATCAAATGACTATAGATATTGGTGGCCAGAGTACAGGAAATATAGATTTCAATTTTGAAAATAGCAGGCTTGATGGATTATTTGGTGGGGGATTAAGTATTGAGATACAGGATGGAATAGAGGGAAATATAACGTTAACAAATAATACTATTAAATCTGCAGGAGACATTGGACTCAATATAAAAACGAATGGTTCTAGTGATGTGGTAGTTGATCTTTCTGACAATGAAGTATCCGGAAGCGTTTATGATTTTCAACTGTGGCAAAATGAAGGCAGCATTTTTAATTTGAAGGAATTGGATAGCCGGGATTCGGCAAAGGTAGTCGCACATGTACAGGAGCAAAATGCAGGTGTACCTACAGTGAATCTCATTGGGTTTATGAGTAGTCAAACAACGCCCACGGATGATCTGATTTATAATCGGTTCAGGGTCGGTCAGAATTATCCAAATCCCTTCCAGCATGCCACGACCATCCCCTTTACTTTTGATGATCCGAAAGACCTGGAAATTAAAATTCACGATATAAGCGGTCAGTTGATCAGAACATTAGCAACCTGGAAAACAGCTCAAGACAGCAAGGAATTATACTGGAATGGACGGAATGATCTTGGTCAATTGGTGCCAGAAGGCATGTATGTTCTCAGACTAAGTGATGGTCGAATATCTCAGGTCCGGAAAATGTTATTGATCCGTCAATAGGTAATCATATCCGGACTTGTGCGCGTGATAAACTGACGTCGGGTCAGAATAGTGAAGAATGTCAGAATCAGCCTGCCTGCCGCAGAGGTCTGCCTGCCGGACAGACAGGCAGGGATATTCAGGGTTTTAGGATTTTCAGGATTTCAAATTACATGCTAAAGAGTCTCCTTTCTCCACTACTGGAAAAGTGTCTTTTCCAGTTCATATCATCCAATTGCACAGATTAGAAAACCGTGTTTTCGGATTGTCTTAAGTCTTTGCAAGACTTCATTTTCAAAAGCAATCAACACTGACTAATATCATTCTCTCCGGTACCGGAGAAGTCTCTTTTCCAGTTTTTATCATCCGATTACAAAGATTAGAAAACTGTGTTTTCGGGTGCCTAAGTTCTTAACAAGACTTCCTTTCGATAGCCTTCAACACTGACGATCGACATTCATTATTTTTAATTGTATAAGCTTGGAGATCGTAGATCTTCAAGCTTTAGGCAGAAGAATCTCAGATCCGAAAGTATCATTAAAAATAAATTTAAAATCAAGAGAACATGTTTTGGAAGCCGTCTTGTAAATCGGCACTGGACATCAAGGAAATGATGATTTCGACTCATCAATATTATACAAGCGACATTCGCTCGTTTCTCCCAGCTTTTATAAGTTTTGATTATCCAAATATCCACAATTTTATGGATATAAAATACATAATAGAATGGACACAATAGTTTGAATATTGATTCAATATTGTAGTGTAATACGAAATTATCAACAATATTATTTAAATACGAATATAATGCGGCCAAAGGAATTTTATGAAAAGTTCACATTTCAGGAAGAGAACAATTATGTATTCTGTCTTTTCCCTTCTGACCTAAAAGATGATTAT
>JAJCYJ010000087.1 GCA_029262975.1 Saprospiraceae bacterium | reverse complement strand
CCAGTCACCACTTCCGCCAACCCAATACATGGCATCTTGGGCATGTAGTTGACTTATCAGGATGACAAATAGTATGAAGAATGTGGATATATTCCTCACTCGCATAAATCTTAATTATTAGACCTTTATAAAACTTATCTCCTCGGTCGAAATTGTGCAATGATCTTGAAGACGATAACAAATAGCAAATTTCATTCCTGCTCACCAAGGTGGGTAAATTAGGCAGATAGAAATATGAACCAAATATATTAAGATTTTTTGTAATATGATAACAATTCAGGTGATTGTTTCGAAAGTTAATCGCTATAAACTTTTGAGAATTCTTCCTCCGCCGAGCACATCGTCCCCTTCATAAAATACAGCCGATTGTCCTGGTGCAACGCCTCTTACATTAGCCAAAAACTGAACTCTTAAATCCTGACCTTCATGATGAAGTGTAGCCATCGCGCCTGAATCATTATACCTGACCATCGTCTTAGCTTCCATTCCTTCATTCAATTTATCATATTTCATCAAGTTAATGTCTGACACAATCATCCCATTGCGCAACAGATCATCCACTTCACCCAGAACTACAACATTGTTATCTGGTCTAATCTCAGTGACATATTTTGGCGTTTTGTGGCCGCCTCCCAATCCTTTTCTCTGCCCGATTGTATAAAATGGATATCCCTCATGATTTCCAAGGATGTTTCCTTCGGTATCAACAAATAAGCCACCTGAGACTTCTTTTTCGAGACCGGGTATTCTTCTTTTTAAAAAACCTCGATAGTCATTGTCGGGAACAAAACAGATCTCATAGCTTTCAGCTTTCTTTGACAATGCCTCATAGCCCCGATCTGCTGCCATTTGTCTGATTTCGCTTTTAGTATAGGGCGCAAGTGGAAATCTGGTTCTGGCTAAACATTCCTGGCTTAATCCCCATAACACATACGACTGATCTTTACGCGGGTCTACTGCCTTAGATATAAAGTATCGATCGTTATTGTAATTGATTTTAGCATAATGACCAGTGGCAATAAATTCGCAATCCATTGCATCTGCTCTTTTTAGAAGCGCCGACCACTTGATATGAGTATTACAGAGGATGCAGGGATTAGGTGTTCTTCCCGCTATATACTCATCTACAAAATCATCGATCACATAGTCACCAAATTCCTCCCTAATATCGATGATGAAATGGTGAAAACCCATATCTACGGAGACTTGTCGTGCATCATTTATGCTGTCAAGACTACAACAGCCAGTTTCTTTCTTTGATCCACCTGATGTTGCATAATCCCAAGTCTTCATAGTGATACCTATGACTTCATATCCCTCTTCATGCATAAGCATAGCAGTGACAGTGCTGTCAATTCCGCCACTCATGGCCACAAGAACTTTTCCTTTTTTGCTCATGTTATTGTCTATACTTGTTTATCATTAGATTTTGAGGACAAGATTTTTTTTTATTATCATTAACATTACTTCTTAGAATATCTTCGTCTCAAGGAAACACAAAGAAACTATTATGCAAAGGATAAAGTCAAACTTTACGGCACTGTTTACCATTATTATCGTCTTCTTGATCATTCAGGCATGCGCAGTCAACCCCGTAACAGGGAAAAAAGAAATCATGCTCGTGTCAGAATCCCAGGAATTAGCAATGGGTCAGGAAGCGGATCCTGGGATCATCGCAAACTTTGGATTGTATAACGATGATAAAATGCAAGCCTTTATTAACGAGAAAGGCAAGCAGATGGGAGCTATATCTCACAGACCTACAATCGATTATCAATTTAGAATATTAGATAGTCCTGTTATAAATGCATTTGCAGTACCAGGGGGGTATGTATATTTCACCAGGGGTATCATGGCTCATTTTAACAATGAAGCAGAATTTGCCGGAGTCCTGGGACATGAGATTGGCCATATTACAGCTCGACATTCCGCGGCCCAGATGAGTAAACAACAATTGTATGGTACACTTTTCGTCGCAGGTATGATTGTATCTGAAGAGTTCAGACAATTTGGAGAACTAGGTCAGCAAGCCTTAGGCATGTTATTTTTAAAATTTGGTAGGGATGACGAAAGTCAAAGTGATGAGCTCGGAGTGGATTACAGCACCCAGATAGGATATAATTCTCATGAAATGGCTAATTTCTTTGATGTCTTACATAGAATTCAAGATAAAGCCGGTGTAAATATTCCTACATTTCAATCGACACATCCTGATCCTGTAGATAGATTTAATAAGGTGCATCAGCTTTCAGACGCTTATCAGCAATCCTATAATGCGACCAACCTAAAGGTGAACAGGGATAGTTATTTGAGAATGATTGATGGGCTTACCTATGGTGATGACCCAAAGCAGGGTTATGTCAAATTCAATACTTTTTTTCACCCTGATTTGAAATTCCATTTTCCGGTTCCTCCACAATGGCAGGTTGTTAATACCCCACAAATGATTCAAATGGCATCGACTGATGGAAAAGCATTGATGCTGATGACACTTTCACAACAAAAAACTCTTCAGGCGGCGGCGCAAGAAACTGTCGAGCAGGATGGTCTTGAAGTCCTTGAGTCCTCACAAATCAATGTTAACGGACTTCCGGCGACTGCTATGCTGTCAACGCTTAAAAAGGATCCGCAGCAACAAGAGCAGCAGGACCTCCGGATCCTGACTTATTTGATAGAATATAATGGACTGATTTATAAATTTCACGGGCTTACATTAACTCCGGATTTTAATAACTTTTACAGGATCTTCACCAATACCATGGGCAACTTTGACCGGTTGACAGATCCGGCAAGAATTAATGTTACCGCAGATCAGATCCAAATAGCCCAGGTATCACGAGAAGAGACATTGGAGAGTGCATTGACTCGAATGAGATTGTCTCAGGAGGATATGGAAGAAATGGCCATTCTAAATAACATGCATCTGGAAGACAGACTCGAACGCGGAATGTTGATCAAAACCATAAAGAGAGGAATCCGATAACCAAACTTCATTGGTCAAATTTTAACTACTCCTAGTGGTGTATCAAGGGATATTTGAATCTCAGGATAAGGATCATCCTTAGCCTGAATTCCTAAACCAAGACGAGTGAAAAGTTTATTACTCTGTTCAGGATCTGGATATTTCAAATTGATGTCAATGAGGCTGCATTTTTGCTGCATTCTGTCGGCAGGATGTGGACTACCCTTCCAATCGATCAAGAATGGAATTATATCTATTTCAGGAAGACTTAACGGATCGGTTAGTTGCCAGGTGAGCATCTGATCTCCGTTTAATAGCCTGGAACCAGATTCTAATTTTCCGTATTGTGGTCTGAAAGAGCGTAGGATTTTGCTTTCCGCCCCGATCGCGATAGAGTTTACAGCCCATCGTGTAATTTTGGGGCTTGTCAGCAAGTCTATTCCCATCCATCGTGGCCCTATAATATCTTCATTTTTTGGATCTGGAGCGAGAATTTCGAGATAGGCTTTCTTTCCGATTTTAAGAATCGCATTATGCGTTCCTTTTGTAAGATGGCGTCCTCCAATCTCCGGTCTGACACCCGTTACTTGCGCTATATATTCAATTCCGCTACTAAGGTTATAGGTACAATATACAACGTGATCAACTCTATTTTTTTGGATTATCGACATGCTATGAACTAATGAATTATTGGTGTCTTCTCTATTTATAATCAGGTCTTAGTCCGATTCTTATTCCCATCTGAAATTGGCCTAGTGAAGATTCAACATTAACATTTCCCTTATTAAAAGGTATACCAAGTTCATGCCATGACACGTGTGGATAATATTGATATTGCAAGAATGGAGAGATTGTGATCAAGTCACTTAGACCTATATCGAGGCCTATCCCTCCTGAAAATTTAAGATCAATATTACCATCTCGAAAGCCGGCTTCGCCAATTGATTTTTGAGAATAATCGCCACCTAATCCAGCCATCAGGAAGAAGCCTTTTTTGATCAAACTTCCTTGTTTGCTAAAAGTAGGACATTCACAATCCCCAAGCAGATCTAACAAATAGAAATGTGTGATTACCCCAATTCCCACCTGCCTAAGTCTGATGTCTGTAAATGTTCCTAATTGACCGGGAGCAAAATTTCCTATGAGTCTCGTTTTTGCCTGGTGAAAAGATATGTTTGGATAAAATTCGATTCTTTGATTTGGTAATCTCATCCAATAATCTGCAGTTAGACCAATTGAAGTTGAAAAGACTTTTTGATTTTGGCCTTCAATTTCAGAAAAGAAAGCATCCCATTTCGAGGCACTATTAAGATTGTAAGTTGTTCGAATTCCCCATTGTGCTGAGAGGTTGAAACAAAATCCACACAAAATTAATATTTGAATTATTCGGAGCATGTACATTGATGACGTCAAAAGAGAACGATACAATGTTAAGTAAGATTATCTTTGTGCTCGCATGAAGACAAAGAAGCGTAAAGATAAAGTACAGGTTATAACTCTCGGCTGTTCAAAAAACCTTGTTGACTCCGAGAATATCGTAACACAACTCAATGGAAATGAGATAGATGCCTATCACGAACATGAGGATGATCATCCCAATGTTGTGATCGTCAATACATGTGGATTTATTGAACTCGCGAAAGAGGAGTCGGTGAATAGCATCCTGGAAAATGTCGAAAGGAAGAAATCCGGTGAAATCGATAAGCTATATGTAACAGGCTGTTTATCCCATCGATATAAGGAAGACCTGGAAAAAGAAATACCTGAGGTAGATGCTTATTTCGGGACAATGGAGTTGCCAGGTCTGCTATCCAGATTTAATGCTGATTATAAGCACGAATTGATTGGAGCCCGTAAGATTTCTACACTTTCGCATTATGCCTATCTCAAAATTTCAGAGGGCTGCAATCGAACATGTTCCTTTTGTGCTATTCCCTTGATGCGTGGCAAGCATATATCCCGGACTATTGAAGATTTAGTAGGTGAGGCTAAGATATTGGCTAAAAGAGGTGTAAGAGAATTAATGCTAATAGCACAAGAGCTTACATATTATGGATTGGATATTTACAAAAAACGTGCATTATCCGAACTGCTTTATCAATTATCAGAAGTAGAGGGAATAGAATGGATAAGATTACATTACGCCTATCCTACAAAGTTTCCGAGAGAGGTCTTTGGTGCGATGGCTCAACTACCAAAAGTTTGTAACTATCTGGATATTCCACTTCAGCATGCTAATGATGAAGTACTCCGACGAATGAAACGCCATATTACACAAGCTGAAATGCGTGATCTGGTCTCCTATGCTCGTGAGCAGGTTCCTAACATTGCTATTCGCACGACGATGTTGGTGGGATTTCCAGGAGAGCTTGACTCAGAATTCGACGATTTATGCAGATTTGTTGAAGAAATGAGATTTGAGAGACTCGGAGTATTTCAATATTCTCATGAAGAAGATACAGATGCTTATCATTTGAAAGACGATGTGGTACCTGAAGTGAAGGAATCAAGAGCGGCTCAATTGATGGATATTCAAAGGGACATATCCCTTGAAAAAAATGTAGCAAGAGTAGGGACGAAGGTGAAAGTTCTCGTAGACAGAAAAGAAGGAGGATATTTCGTGGGCAGGACTGAATATGATAGTCCTGATGTAGACAATGAAGTGCTCATTGATGCATCCAAAGCCTTTGTAAGAATTGGGGACTTCGTCGAAGTGGAAGTTACAGGGGCCGAAGATTTCGATCTTTATGGATTACCTGTTCAATACGAACAACTTAATTAAGATTCTTCATGTTCATTCTATATAATTAATTCTCAAGTGGATTCTCCTTCTCCTTTTAAGAAAGAAATACATCCTTATAAACAGGCGGCTATCACGATCATAAGTATGCCTATTATCATCATTTTGTTTAAGATTCCTGAATGGATAGGGATTTACGAAGTGGATGTACATTTTCCCTGGACGATCTCTGCTGCTCTTACTTTGTTATTCGCAGTGGCCAATAGTATATTAAGCTTAGGAGCAGATGATCAAAACAAATATTGGGGTAATGCTATTTTATCTTATGCATGCGTTCTTGTGGTGGGAGGATTTATAGCCTGGTTATTTAGTGGACTTAGTATATATGAAGCAAAGTCATTCAGATGGATTTATATTGTTTTTACATTTGGATATTTACTTTTCATGTCTATGGTACGTGCCATGCGAAAAATAGTACAGATTGCCCAAAAACAAGATGCCAGATTGAGAGGTGAAAATGAATCAGATAGTTCGAAATAAAAAATTAAATGATGAAAATTACAATTCCATTATTCGTATTGCTTATAGTGTTCCTATCCTCTTCTTGTCAAACCCAACCTGAAAGAAGCCAAAGTGTAACATCTGTTAAAGATTGGTCCGCCCACTTACCGGAATCTATAACACATATTAAAAAAAGTGAAGAAGAATGGAGAAAGGAACTCTCGGATGCAGAATATTATGTTCTTCGTGATAAGGGTACGGAGCGATCGTTCACCGGAGACTTATTAAATAATAAGAAGGAGGGTTTATATGTTTGCCGTGGTTGTGGACTTCCATTATTTGCTTCTGATACGAAATATAAGAGTGGGACTGGATGGCCAAGTTATTTCCAGCCTATCCAAAAGCAATTAATCAAAGAAGATACTGATTACAATTTAGGCTATGCCAGAACAGAAGTAATGTGTGCCAGATGCGATGGCCATTTAGGTCATGTTTTTCCGGACGGTCCGGCTCCTACGGGACTTCGCTATTGTATTAATGCCGTCTCACTTGATTTCGTAGAGGTTGATCCTTCAACCCCTAAGACTCAGGACTAAAAATATATACATTTAAAAAGTATTTCTTGTGCATTTTTGTTATCTCCTCTTGAAGATTTATGGATCGCATTATGTTCATCTCAATCCTTATGGAGGTTGAGATGTAAGAGTTTAGTCTTGCATAAAAAGAATTACAAAATTGTATTTACTTATTACGCCCTGGCATGTATTACTTACGGATAGGGATCGCAGAGAAATTAGGCCTGGTCCTCAGACCGGAGTGATCAATTTGTCACCCTAAGGATGAATGTCCCAAAAATAGATTTTAATAATCTACAGTGAATCTTGTCACTTGAAAACACCCGTCACATGGCATTTTAACATACTGAAAGTCTTGTCGCCTTGCGAGATCTTCAAGGATTTCTTCATATGGTTTGTCGAGATCTACCATTATAATCGCTTCGCCATTAAATTCTGCATACGGACTGCTCGTAACCCGCCATCCAGATTCTTCCATCAAATAGTCGAGAACGTAAAGGATATCATATTCTTTACCATTATATTCCTCTTCCAGATCTCGAAGTTCAATAAATTTTGCGCCATCGAACGCATATCTGTCTCCTGCGGTCATGACAACATGTGTACTGGTATCTGAAAGAGAATATGCCCGGACACTTCCTTCGATATTTCTTATGACTTCAATATATTCATCGCTTTTTTCTAGTCTGAATTTTGTCCCCAGTACTCGGATGCCAACTCCGCTACGTTTTGCTTTTACAATAAATGGTTTCTCTGGATTGCTTGCTACATTGAATTCTCCTTTACCATCAATGGTCACCGATCTTTCTTCTGAAAGATTTGCATCCTTAAAATATGTAAGTATAGTTTGTTCATCCAGATTTATAATTGTTCCATCACTCAAGGTGATGACTTCTGGATAATCAGCCGTAGCATAAGTTAAAAACATATCATCGCTCGTAGTCGAAGAGCCTGCATTTTGCCATAATGTCCATCCAAATACTGCCAGTAAAAGGATTGAAGCTGCAACGGCAAATACCCGCCACATTACAACACGATTTGATTGTCTTTCCTCTGTGTACGGGGTAATTAATGGAATTTCTTTTGCTTCGTGAACTGTGGAGGTTGATGTGTTCTTGAATGTTGGAGCTACAGATATTTCTTTCTGAACATTAGAAGATTGAATTTCTAAAGATTCGGTTGGCTGAGTCTCTTTTTCTTTTAACAATTTGCCAAAATTGGCCCATTCGTTGTCAACATCGACTTTCTTGTAGTCCGACAGCTCCCTGCTTTCCTCCAGAATAAGATTGAAAGTTTCAAAATCACTTTCATTAGAAGCTGACATCTTTTTCCAGTCTTCTACTTTTTTGCGTTGAGTGGGGCTGGCAAGTCCATCAAAATATTCGAGTATTTCTGTGTCAGCGACAGACTCTTTGATATTGGAGGTAAAGTTTTTCCATTCCAGATCAGTGTCCACATGATTATAAGTAGATAAATGATCTGCCTCATCATATATACGTTGATATCGCTCCAATGACACAGCATTGACTGTGTCTTTTGAAGACCATTCTTCCAACGCCTTAAGCTTCTTAGGAGAAGCCTTTCCGCGTAACAGTTTTAGTATGTCTTGCTCTTTTATTTTCGACATTATAACTATACGACGTTTCGCAAAATACTTGTCACATTAAATTATTCATTAATCTGTAAAAATTACTTCATTTCCTTCTAAATCTTCTTTTAAAATCCTTAGAGCCTTCGCTACATTGTCCTCCACAGCTCGCTTTGAAATATTGAGATATGCTGCAATTTCATTGTATGTCAGCCCTTCGATTTTACTTAAAGAGAAAATCTTCTTCATCTTTGGCTTTAATTTCTCCATTGACTTTAGAATTTCTTCTCTGATAAGAAAAGAGTTCATATTTTCAATTCCTTCATCGGCTTCGTCTACATTGACTGTATTCTTATATTCATCAAATTTCTTATTAGATCTGATAGAATCGATCATCCTGTTTCGGACTGCCGAATACAAGTAGCTCTTGGCAGATGTATTTATTTTAATTGAATCTTTGTTCTCCCAGACTTTCATAAAAGTGCCCTGAACAATCTCTCTGCTACTTTCCCAATCTTTAAGATAGCTGTTCACATAATTGCACAGTGGTCCGAAGTATGTTTTGAACACTTCCTCAAAGTTTGACTCGTTAAACGGACTATTATTCACAACTATAACAATATTTTGGGTGTACACCCTTAGTTGGGTAATGCGGTAAATTATATATAAGCGTAAATGTAATGAAAAACGAACATATTAAAATATTTCTTAATGCAAGGATAAAAATAGACTCAAAAACTTTTTAAACGAATAAACACGACAATTAATTAGTCCTTTAAAAAATTGCTGAAAGAAGTAGATGTTCTAACTTCGCCGCTCATACATTTTATTATGGCAGAAACGAGCATTTGGACAGGGTCAGATAAATATCTCTGTGATAGAGAATTGGCACAAGCTTTTCACATGTCAAGGGTCCTTGGAATGCCTTTATTGATAGAGGGTGAACCTGGCACGGGTAAAACAGAATTGCCGATTCAGTATGCTGAAGATATGGATATTGATTTGTTTGTCTATCCAGTTGGCTCCAAGAGTTCAGTAGATCAATTCGTTGCAAGATTTGATCATGTTAAATATTTAAGGGATTCTCAAGTAGAAGTATTAAATGTCCAGCGTGACGAGAAAGGACTAAAAACCAAGCTCAGTACCGGAGGAAGGAGTACAGATAATTTAAGTGATTATGTAATGCTTGGGCCTGCTGCTAAAGCATATAGCACACCAAATTCTGTTTTACTAATAGATGAAATAGATAAGGCCCCCAGAGAATTCCCCAATGACTTGTTGTATGCGATGAGTCACAGAAAGTTTGTCATGCCTGAATCAGGTGATATAATTGAAGTCTCAGAAAAAGACATGCCGACAATCGTTATAACAAGTAATCGTGAGCAAGAATTGCCTACTGCATTTAAAGGGCGATGTATATATCATTATATAGCTTTTCCTTCACCGGAAATAATGCGTGATATCATAAGGAAACACTATCCCAAAGCCGATGATGATATTGTACAACAGGCTATGGATATATTTTATCA
Source organism: Saprospiraceae bacterium (assembly GCA_029262975.1). Taxonomy (GTDB): domain Bacteria; phylum Bacteroidota; class Bacteroidia; order Chitinophagales; family Saprospiraceae; genus JAJRXG01. Next base: position 3,780 of record JAJCYJ010000087.1, on the reverse strand, counting down.
ATTGAGGCAGCTTGGTCTTGAGAGAGCTCCTTCGACACGTGAATTATTGAATTGGCTTAAATACATGCAGACTTATTCTAAGAAAGAAACTGTCGAAAAGATTAAGAAATTGGATGGCATCGGTGCCTTGATTAAAACTCAGGACGACATGAGAAGAGTACAGAGAAATTTAATGGATGATATAAATCGCCCTGGTGGCGCAAGCCGTTATTGATAAATAATACACCATACCATGTTTGAAAGTTTTCCAAAAGTCTGTAGGCAATATGGTGTGAAGGCTGATGTAAGATCACTGCTCTTGCTGCAAAAAGCCATAGACAAAGAATTAATTTTTACGATTGGAGATTTATATAGTTTCTTCAAAGGTACACTCGTGAAAGAACCGACTCATTTAGGCCCGTATACACAGGCTTTCTATGATTATTTTTTAGGTGTAGAAGTTAAGCCAGGAGAACGACTTAATGACGCCATCGCAAGATCTGATACCTTCAAAGATTGGCTTGAGGATTTTGTGCAGGCGGATGATCAGCGCAGACATATGGAATTGGATGATTTGATCAATCAATTCTTAGATGAAGTTCATACCACATCATATGATATAAAAAGAGTGCTGGATGGAGAGGATATTCTTAAAGAGGATGACCCTGATCTTAAGGATGGCGACGACAAAAGGGGAGATAGGAACAATGGTGAAAGATTATTGGAAAAGGCAGCTGATTATCGTTTCGTAGATCTTGAAGAACTGCGAAAACGCATGGAACGCGTGCTTGAGCAGCAGACAAGAGATCATCAGGGAGGCAGTCATTGGGTGGGTACAGGAGGTGTCTCTCCATATGGGCATGGAGGAGCTGCTTTAGGAGGCATCAGGGTTGGTGGTACAGGTGGTGGACGCATGGCCCGAGAAGTGATAGGTGACCCACAATATTATCCCGTAGATATTGACGCAAATATCAATGATGACAATATCGATGCAACCTTGGCGACGTTAAAGGGTGTAATCGAAGAAACCAATCAGCGATACCTTGATATACCCATAACTGTGAAAGAAGGTGTTGCTCAGGGAGGATTATTTCTGCCAATCGAACTTGATAAAACTGAAGATCGCCTACAAGTCATCCTGATCATTGATAATGGTGGATATTCGATGGACTATTATATCCGCGCAGTACAGGCTTTATTTAAAAAAATGAAGACACGATACCAGCACGATTTGGAGACTTATTATTTTCACAATACAATCTACAAATATCTCTATGAAGATGAACGGCGGACACGCAAAGTGCCATTAGAGCGAATTCTGTCTAAAGACCCTAATTATCGTGTATTTATTATCGGAGATGCTGCTATGGCACCCTACGAATTGCATGAGGGTTCTATAATAGCCTGGGGGAGATTGTCTGAGAAATTCAAAAAAATCACCTGGTTAAATCCGGTATCAGAAAAACATTGGCACATTACCTGGACTACAACAATGTTGCGAAGAATCTTTCCTATGCATACTATGACCCCGCGAGGCATAGAAAAAGCAATACTCGAAATGAATAAAAAGAAGAGGTAACAGATTTAGATCATCGATGGGGTATTCATTCAATGGTTATCAACCTGTGATCACTTTTTTGGCAGCATTTCGTTTTTCCTGGTCTTTTTTTCTATTGTCAAAATAAATCTGCCCCCTTTCTTCTAATTCGAGAGGGGCTTGGCTTAAGTAACGATGATAGGTGACAATGAGAAATTTGGCCATATCGTCAGGATGAGTCACACCATAATCACGAAGTTTATGAGATAGCCTGCTTCCTTCGTAAAAATTCCAATTAACGATCATCCATTTACCTAATCCCATGACTAATCTATCTGCCGCTATATTTTCATCCGCCTCGATCAATTTAGCACGACCTTTTTCATCTGACAATAAATCAAGCTGTTTTAACGCATCAGCAACATCCTCAGGGATGTATATCTCATTGATGAATTCTTGTTGAATATTATATTCATATTGTTTCGTGATTGACTCCTCATCAACAATTTGTGTAAACGCAACCAATGGATAAAACAGTAAGAAGAGAAAAAAATATTTCATGATGTATGTTAACGACTCATATAACGCATAATGCCTTTACTAATTCTGATATGACTACTTTTATCGCTTCATTAATGGCAAATGGATGAAGTTTGGACAATTCGAGATTTTTCTAACACAAGTAATAATTTTCACCACCATCTACATTTTGGATCCCTACGTTGGATTCCTAACCTGTCTTATCCTGGGATGCATAGCCATATCCTTGTTGACTTTAAGTTTTGTCTTCGAATTTATTGATAAATCAAAAGTGCCGAAGGAGTATTACTTTTTTATGCTCAACACGGTCATAGCTGCTTTTTTAGTTCTTGGCATATTTAGCTTCTTTGTCCAAGGCTCATTTGATTGGATGAGCGAATAGTCATTGTTTTTTCTAAAGTTAGCTTTCCTTTGAAGTAGTATACGGCTTGTTAATAAAGAGCCTGTCCATTAAGGTCATGACCCAGTATATCACTCATGTAATTAAAAAATGGCCTTACTGCAAAGAAACATTTGGCGACTTCTTTTGAAAATTCTTTACCCAGGACTTGGTGATTAGAAAACTCTTTCATCAGTATGAATTGTTTATGCCTCAAGAGATCGATAGATGGATGATCTTTACTATAACCTTTAGGTGCCGTCTTAACAGTTGCACCTTGTAAAGTTCCAAATATCACTTTTAAGTTTTTATCAGCCAATGCATTTCTAAATCTTTTATCATCCTGGTCAATATTTCCTCTGATCAACGCCATATCAGAAGGATTTGGGTTCCAAAACCCACACGCTATAAAGCTGCTTTGAGGGCTTATTTTAACATAATAGCCACCCCTTAAATATGGTTTAACTCGACTCATCGACATACTCCAATGGGTATTATAAGGAGTTTTATCTTTACTGAATCTGACATCCCGGTAAATTCTGAATAACTTGCTCCTTTCAATCTCATCCAACTTGTTCATTTCAAAAACCAAGTCTGCCAAGAAATCTTTTACATTTTGTTGGGCTACCGTATATCTTTCTTTATTGGAAGCAAACCATGGTCTATTGTTATTTTTGCCAATATCTTCCAAAAATGCTAATGTATCTTTTTTTATAAGCCCCATATATCGATGATTATGGCACAAAGATAAATATGATAAATGAACAAAAAGCCTGTCCGATTGTGGTATAAGATTTAAAGAAGACATTTATGATGGGTCGTGTTGTTGGAGTTTCTATTCCTCTCTTATTTCTTGCTTTAATAGAGGCATTCATTTTAAAACAATTTAGTTCATCTTTCGGATGGATCCATGGAGTGACTTTGTCCTATTTAGTCGTAGCTGTAGCTGGGTATACAGGTTTTTTATTGGGTTTTAGATATTGGCGTATTAGCCCATTGAGAAGATCGGCTATAGTAAATTTCATGATAGGTTTTGGATTTGCAGCGATCACCATGAAGTTAGTGTTATGCATCTTATTTGCACTACTGAGGATTCTGATATTTATCTCTTCTTTTTTTACAACCATTACAATTTCGTCCTTTTTAGTATTGACGATTTATATCGTAAGTCTCATTCCTTTATTCGCAATGATTTACGGTATCTTATGGGGTAAATATCGATTCAAAGTTGAAACAGCAAATCTAAATTTTGTAGATCTTCCTACTGCTTTTGATGGATTTAAAATTATCCAAATATCTGATGCCCATTCTGGTACCTGGGATAGCGTTAAAAGCGTAGACAAAG
>JAJCYJ010000086.1 GCA_029262975.1 Saprospiraceae bacterium | reverse complement strand
CAGGGAATGTTGGCCCTTACCTTTGCCAATCCAGCGGATTTTGACAAAGTAAGACAAGACGATTTGATAAGTATAACTGATTTTGATGGCATGTCTCCTGGACAACCACTTACGATACATTTAATGCACCATGATGGAAGTGAAGATTCTTTCAAAGTCAATCATACTTATAATCAAGCTCAAATTGATTGGATAAGAGCTGGATCAGCTTTGAATCTTATAAGACGCCAAATAGCAGGATTATAAACATATAGAATTTAATGATATATTTGTTAGATGCTGCATACCCGAAGAGGGGTGCAGCATTTTTTATTTAACGAAAAATCATATTTATGTGGAAAGAGTTTAAAAATTTTATCATGACAGGCAATGTAATCGAATTTGCTGTTGCCTTAATTTTAGCGGGAGCTATAAGCCTCGTTGTGAATGGTTTTGTCAATGATATTGTCATGCCCATAGTTGGTCAATTTGCCGGAGGAATGGATTTTGGATCAATGAAACATGTCTTAAATCCTGCTGTTATAGGTGCAGATGGTACAATTGTCTCACCTGAAAATGCCATTAGATATGGAGCGTGGATTAATTCAATTATCAATTTAATTATAGTGGGGTTTGTGTTATTTATGATTATCAAGGCATATAATAAGACAAAGAAGCCTCCTGAAGAAGCCGGACCATCAGGTCCAAGCCAAGAAGACTTGTTGACAGAAATCAGGGATTTACTGAAAAAGTAAAAATGAAAATGAGAGCCTTGTTTAGATGGGTAAGGCTCTTATTTAAATATTCACATCACTCCCTTCTGATGGGATATAAATATTTTTCAATCCTGCCTGGCCCAGATATTCTTCAAATTCTTGTTGCGTATCATATTCGCCGTGTACAAGAAAGGTTTTTTTAGCATGATTTATTTGGTGTCGTATGCTGTGCAGCATTTCTTTGCGATCTCCATGCGCTGAGAAGGAATCCATTGACTTTATTGTAGCATTCACATCAAGGACATCACCCATCACTTTCAATTTCTTTGCCCCTGCCTTCAAGATTCCTCCGGCTGTCTGAGGTGAACAATATCCAACCATCAGAAAAGTACTTTTTTCATCTTCCAGGTTATGGTATAAATGGTGGCGAATCCTTCCTGCATTCATCATACCAGATGCACTTATTATCACCATGGGTTCTTTAGCAACGTTAAGTTGTTTAGACTTTTCGACGGAGCGCACATATTCAAGACTCTTAAAGCCAAAAGGGTTGTCATCCTCGAGCATATATTCATGCAGCTTGTTGTCATAACATTCCGGATGAGATCCATAAATTTCGGTAGCATTGACAGCCAGGGGACTGTCTACATAAACCGGAATCTTTGGAAGTAATCCTTCTGTAGCCATTTGATCCATCATATAGACGATCTCCTGGGTCCTGCCAATACTGAATGCAGGTATTATTAATTTTCCTCTCTGAACTACACAAGTTTGTCTCATGACTTCCAGGAACATCGCCGACTGTTCTGGCTTGGATTCATGCTCTTTATCTCCATATGTTGATTCACATATGAGGTAATCCACCTCAGGCATTAATTGAGGATCCCTTAAAATCGGGCGGTCCGGTCTACCTATGTCTCCGGTAAAACCAAGGGTGATATGTCGTGAACCGTCTTGTATCCTTAATGTGACACTAGCGGATCCAAGAATGTGACCTTGGTCTTTAAAAAGTATTTCCACATATTCAGATATTCGATGCCATCTGTCGTACGAATAACCATTGAATAGTTTCATGGTTTCTGAGACATCTTCTGCAGAATATAAAGGTTCGATTATATCGGCCGTATAACTCTTCCTCTTAGCGGCTTTTTTTTTCTTTTTCTTAAGCTCTCTTTTATTGTGATATTCACTATCCTTTTCCTGGATTTTGGCAGAATCAAGAAGCATTATTGCGCACAGACTTCGGGTAGCATGTGTAGCATGGATACATCCGTTAAATCCCGCTTTTACCAAGCCAGGCACCCTGCCTGTATGATCAATGTGGGCATGTGATAATATAAGACAATCTAAAGAAGCCGGATCAAAATGCCAATTTCGATTAGAGACTTGGTCTGTCTTTCTGTTTCCCTGAAATAATCCACAGTCAAGCAACACCCGATAACCGTTTTCGAGTGTAATTAGATGAGAGCTACCGGTTACATTTTGAGCTGCTCCACAAAATTTTATTTGCATTTATATGATATTCTTGATATTGGCAATATAGCAACAAAAGTCGTCCTCCTCTAAGAAAAAACGTTAATAGAAAAGGAAGTCTGAACCATCAGGTCATGACTGTTGCTGAACTTCTGGAATATATTCGATGATTGATGTGTTTTCCGGAATGAAATATTTTGCCGCTACTTTTAAAATATCACTTATTGTGACTTCGCTATATAGTTGTTCTTGTTGGTTCATCTGTTCTAATGAACCTAACCATTCGAAATATGCTAAAGAGGCGGCTTTATTAAGAACACTTAAGTCATTCATCGCAATACTCGATATAACTTTATTCTTTACTTTTTGCAATTCTCGTTTGTTAGGAGGTCTCAGTTGCAATTGCTCAATCTCTTGCCAGATATAATCGATGCTGTCCCGAACGGAGATATCAGGAGAAGGCCTGCCTTCGAAAACAATTAGACCCGGATCAAAAGTGCCTGATACGTAACAGTCTACTATCGAAAGCACCT
>JAJCYJ010000085.1 GCA_029262975.1 Saprospiraceae bacterium | reverse complement strand
GTAGTGTAGTTCGATTGTTAGACGCCTTTGTGGACTATCTCGATTTAGAAAGTCATGGATTTGAAATGAGGAGTAAAAATATACATGAAGCTGGAGCTCCTCAATATGCACCCTCTGATTTACTTAAAATATATCTTTATGGATATATTAATCGAACTCGCTCATCTCGACGATTAGAACGTTGTTGTAAAATTAATATCGAGATGATGTGGTTGATCAATGGACTTACTCCTGGTTATGTGACCATCGCAAATTTTCGAAAGAACAATCCAAAAGGACTCAAGCAAGTATTTCGTACCTACAATCGGTTTTTAGACGGCCAAGACTTATTCGGTAAAAAAACTATTGCGGTGGATAGTTCTAAATTCAGATCACAAAACTCTAAAAAGAATAATTTTAGTGATACAACTATAAAGCGTCAACAAAAGTATATTGACAAAAAAATAGAAGAATATTTAGCCATTCTTGACCAAACAGATCACAAGGAAATCCAAGATCAATGTTCTACTCAAATAAAAGAGAAAATAGAAAAACTCCACGAAAGAAAAAATAAATACAACAAACTAAAAGCTCAGCTGGATGAAGTTAAGGATGTTGGACAGAAACAAATATCCACTATTGATCCTGATGCACGATTATTAACTTCTATAGGAAGTGAGGGTGTAGTCGGTTATAATATTCAAAGTGTAGTAGATGATAAAAATTATCTTATTGTAGATAACGAAGTTACTAATACTGGAGACCAAAATGCTCTACACAGAATGGCAAATAATGCGAAAGAACTGTTACAAGTATGTCATATCGAAGTTCTTGCAGATTCTGGTTATGATACCAGCGAAGAAATAAAGAAATGTATAGAAGACGAAATTACTACTTATGTAGCTCCCAGGATTCAGGCAGTATCTAAAAGGGATAGTGAATTTAGAAAAGATAAGTTTACTTATAAAAAGAATAGCGATACTTATATCTGTCCTGAAGACAAGATTTTAGAGACCAATGGCAAGTGGTATACTAAAAAAAGAAAAGGGAAAAAAGATAGCAAGTTCAAAGAATATAAACTTGAATATAGTAAATGTAATGAATGTAAATTCAAGAATGAATGTGCAGGCAAAAGACTAAATCGAAAGCAAGGAAGAGTTATCGAACGATATGAGTTCGAAGACTACAAAGAAGCTAATCGGCAACGGGTTAAAGAAAATAAAGAATACTATCGCCAACGCCAAGCGATTGTTGAGCATCCTTTTGGAACAATAAAACGACAATGGGGATATACCTATACTTTGCTTAAAGGCAAAGACAAGGTTGGCGGGGAGTTCGATCTGATCTGTTTGTCTTATAATATTAGGAGAAGTGTGTCTATTATAGGCACAAAAGAGTTGATTAGTGCCCTTAAGGCACTTAAAACTGACTTTTGGAGAGTTATTAGGATGTTTCTGATCGATTTCAAGCTGATTGGCACTCTCAAATTGGGAATTATTCGTCTCAAAGAAATCGACCCGAAAATTCGTAGCTATAGAATATGCGATTAGTGTATTATTGAACAGTCTGACGTACGGTGGTGTGAGAGGCGCACCCCATCAGTTAGTTCTGGTGGGGCCGTCTACTCGATTAGCAAGCGTTTTCATTCTTCAAGTATTCTATTTCAATTGTCGATTTGTGCGTTGGTTTATCAATTTCAAAGCCATTTTCAATTGAAACTTGATTTCCATATTCATCATATTCACGTTTTAACCATTCAAGACTGTTTCCTTTATCGTCTTTTCTGACATAATAAATTTGATTCCCGTTCTTGTCAGTGTGATACTCTTCTGTTTTAATAAACTTTCCGTCAATGTAAAGTTCCCAGATTTCTGTTAATCCTGAATAACGATATTTATTCTCTTCGGTAACTTTACTCTTTGTGTTTACGGTTTTGGAACTTATCAATCTTCCACTACTATCATATTCTTTGGTTATTGTCGCATAGAGTTTACCGTCTTCTCCAAACCTTTCTTGCGTGCCAGTTTTAGTATTTTCAATAGTCTTATGATTGATTGTTCCTGTTTCGTCTTTTGAGATATAAATAACTGTATTGTCATTTAGGTATTGTTTCTCGTACCATTCCCAAATCACGTTTTCGGCTGTAAGTTCAAGAAATTTAATCTCTCGATTTTGTTCATCAAATTCCCATTGGTTAGAACTCTGTATTTCGTTTTTAGCGTCAAATTCTTTTTTTAAAATGCAGTTGTCATTAGAATCATAAGCGAACTCTGAGTAGAATTTCAATTGTCCGTGTTCGTCAAGAAATTCAGTTCTTTCGATAAGTCCTTTTGTATTGAATTTATTGACAAAGTGTTCTCTCACTTTTCCATTCTGTCCAATTATTTTTTGCGACTTAATTTTCATTTTTCTAATGCTTGCTAACTTGTTATAGCAGCTAATTTATTCCCGATTAACATACAAAATGTCATGTTACCAGGAACTTTTTTATCCCGAATATTCAAATATATAGATCATACGTTAAATCTTTTGAGTTTTAGGTGCAATTTCGTTTTGAATGTGTAAACATCTACTTTGCTGCAGGTCTAAAGTCTTCTGAAAAGCCATGAATATTGAATATATATGCCCTTTTACTGAAATGCGCAACACATAAATGACTCATGCATCTTACTTTTGCCCGAGACAATTATGTTCAACACTTGTCTGGCCAATCATTAAACGCGACAATAATCAACGATCCTTATCCTCCATAAGCCCCCAACCATATTCCCAAATATCTACTGGATATTCCGTTAATCCATGAGCACTCTTCTCGTTATACGGTTTAGTTAAATCCAATATTCCATTCTTCCCAAACTTCAAACTTGGTCTAACTGGTTCACTTTGTAATAATATGGTACCAAAACATCCCTCCTGCGCCAATAGAGACGCACCTGCTGCTCGCGCTGCACACATTCCGGCCCTTGTCAATACTGATGTCTCACCAACATGTGCTCCAATTATAATTTTCCAATTACGCTTTTGTAATTGACTTATCATATTAAGTGCACGCAATAATCCTCCGACCCTCGAAACTTTAATGTTTGCGATGAATCGTCCATCCAATGTATCATACGCTTCCAGATCTGATATGGTACACAAACTTTCATCCAGGATAATTGGAATATCCAATGATGTACTTATTTCACTTAGCGCTTTGGCATTTTTCGGTTCTATTGGTTCTTCTATGCCTAAAAGTGGGTGGGTCAATTGAGATATATGTTTGATTGCTTCACGATATTGTCCCGACCATAGGTTATTAGCATCTAATCGAACTGTATATTCTTCCAGGCCAGACCCTTTACACATGGCCGACAGGATAGATAGTTTGTCATTATTTTTGTCGAGGTCCTTATTTATTTTCAATTTGAAATTAGAAAAGCCCCAATCCAAATAGCGAGTTAGCAATCTTCGATACGCATCTTCATCTCCATCACTGACAATGGCTGTATATTCATAAACGCCTCGTGGACTTTCTAAACCAAAAAGTCCTTCTACAGACGTTCTGGCTTCTTTTGAAAATAAGTCAAGTAATGCCAACTCAACAGCACAGGAGTCTGCCGGATATTTGTCAATATTGGCTTCTTCATCTTTAACTAAGATTTCTATTTCGTCTATATTAAGACATTCATGCTGGACAAGTTGATGATGAA
>JAJCYJ010000084.1 GCA_029262975.1 Saprospiraceae bacterium | reverse complement strand
TTTGCGCATCTTGATGCAACAACAGTATTAAGCAGAAAGCTTGCGTCTGAAGGTATATATCCTGCGATTGATCCACTTGACAGTACTTCGCGAATCCTTGATCCTGCGATCATCGGAGATGAACATTATGATACTGCTTTTAAAGTGATTAATATACTCCAGAGATACAAAGAACTTCAGGATATTATCGCCATTCTTGGAATGGAAGAATTATCTGATGAAGACAAGCTTGTTGTGACAAGAGCTCGAAGAGTACAGAGATTTTTATCTCAGCCTTTCCACGTGGCCGAACAATTTACAGGTCTCAAAGGTGTACTCGTACCTATCGAAGAGACCATCAGAGGATTTAATATGATCCTTGACGGTGAAGTTGACCAGTATCCTGAAGCTGCATTCAATCTTGTTGGTACCATTGATGATGCCATCGCTAAGGGTAAAAAATTACTTGCAGAAGCTGAATCATAAAGTAAAATTCAAATCATTGAATCTAGTAATTCTTACACCAGAAAGAGAAGTATTTAGCGGGAAAATTACTTCTGTAAAAGTGCCCGGCACTTCAGGCCAGTTTGAGGTATTGACCGGCCATGCTCCTATCGTGTCTTCGCTATCTGAAGGAGAAGTTCGGATCATCACTAATAAGGGTCAAAAAACTTTTTATTCAATCGAAAGAGGCTTTATCGAGGTGATAAATGATGAAGTCTCGTTACTTGTAAGGGGATTACAACAACTGTCCAAATAAATTCACGACATATTATTGCTTATCTTCATGCATCTATAGATTAGATAGTTATAGTATTGCTATCCTATTATTCAAATAGTCTGAAATGGATGGAATATATCGAAAGGGAAGATACCGCGAGATCATCAAGAAGCTGAACATTCTTCAGGGAGCAGAGGTAGTGGATTCGGGAGAAGATAAGTATTCGATTCTTCAGGATGAAGTAAATATGATTATTGAATCTCTACGCAATCGCGGAGATCAGTCCAATGCACAAATACATTACGTCTTATTGATTATTCCTTTATTGATCGTATTGGCATGGCATTCATATTCGTTCGATGCTTACCTGTTAAATGGGCTATTCATACTGTTAGTGGTAGCATATATTATCGGAGCTCACCTTAGAATGACATTGGTGATAAAGAATAGCCATAAAAGTGAAAAAGAAAATTTTGAACTACCGGGAAACACCAGGGCATTCATTTTGACAAAAATGAACTATCTCGAGAAAGCCATGGATATTAAAAAATCCAGGTTACTCCTGGTTTCATTTTTTTATATCGTCTTTTTCCCTGTATTTCTGGTCAGATTGCATACTGTGGCTATATCTAGTATGGCCTTTGATTCGATAAGTATGGCCTTTGTGGTAGCCTATTTAATAGGAGGGGCGCTATGGTATTTTTATTTCAACCGATCTTTCGAAATTTACGATGATATAGAGACAAGCCTGGAGTTAATCAGGGGAAACCTCTAAATATAATCGAGCGTAAATAAAAGAATTAAGAAATACCGTCTGACTATTAAGCTAATGCTTCTTCTAATACTCCGGCGATGATATCATCTACAAGCACACGTCCGCAATGCTCACAAGCCATAATATTTTTGTATTGACCGATTTCAATCTGTAATTGTGGTGGAATCCTGTTAAAACATCCGCCACATGAATTACGCTTAACCGTGACTACTGCCAAACCATTACGATAACGGCTTCTAACGCGATCATATGATCTTAACAGTCTTTCTCCGATATCTTCTCTGGCTTTTTCAGAGGTCTTTCGAAGTTTTTTCTCTTCAGCATCAGTCTTGTGGATGATCTTTTCTAGTTCAACCTTCTTAATACTGAGGTTCTCGTTTTTAGTTTTTAGCCGTCCATTAGCCTCTGCCAAAGTCGTATCCCGGGCATCTTTGGCCAAAGATGCCTCCTTGATCTTTTTCTCAGACAATTGAATCTCAAGATTTTGCATCTCAATTTCCTTTGTAAGCGCTTCGAATTCACGATTATTTTTCACATCGTCAAGTTGTTTTTCGTAACGCTCAATAAGTAGAGTTGACTCTTTAATGTTTGCGTTATGGGAGCTGATTTCGTGATCAATTTCACCAATCTTCTCCTTTAACTTGGATATTCGGGTATTCAGCCCTTCAATTTCGTCTTCAAGATCGCTTACTTCTATAGGAAGTTCACCCTTGAGTACTTGAATCTTGTCAATTTTTGAATCAATTAATTGTAACTGATAAATCTGCTTGAGTTTGTCAGCAACTCCTTTTGTAGTCTTAGCCATACAGGAAATTATGAGTAAAAAACTGGATTGGTAATCACTTTTGTGTAATGGGCCGCAAAGTTAGGGAATTTCTTAGATATAAGTTCATATAATAATTCAATGGTATAGAACTCACTTTCGTAATGCCCTATATCAATAATCATAATGCGATCATTGGCATCGAAAAATTCATGGTATTTAAAGTCAGATGTAACGAATACATCAGCACCAGCAGCTATTGCAGAGGATAAGAGGAAACTACCAGCTCCGCCACAAAGCGCTACTTTTTTTATTGATTTATCCAATATTCGGGTGTGGCGTACAACCTGTAAATTCATCTGTTTTTTTAAATAGGCTATAAATTCAGATCCTGTCAATTCTTTGGAGAGATTCCCAAAAGCTCCGGCTCCCAGTTGGTAAGAAGTTTCCATATGGGAAGAAGGATGAACGCGTAAGATTGAGATATCATTTAAAAGGATACGTTTGGCTATTTTTTCATTAACACCATTTTGGAGCACATTGTCAAGATTAGTATGGCTCGCATACAGTGCAACATCGTGTTTGATAGCCTTTATAATACTCCGATCGACATAATGGCTGCTATCAAATTTTTTAATACCGCGAAATATAATCGGATGATGTGATACGATCAGATTACAACCTTTGTCTATTGCCTCTTGTATTACTTCTTCTGTTGCATCTAATGAAATAAGTACGCCAGTGATCATCTGATTTGGATCTCCTACAATAAGCCCGGCATTGTCGTAATCTTCCTGGAAACGTAAAGGTGCGATCTGCTCCAGAAATCCAGTAATTTCTCCAAGTTTCATAGTGATTGATTTATGTCATTAAAATGGAACGATTTATATCTATTGAGACCTTTTTATAAGGGCCGAACTAGAATGACCTTGATAATAGGATAATATTAGGGCTTGACCTCCATAAGATTCTACAAAAGTCTTGCCTATCATTTGATCTTCGTGATAATCACCTCCTTTTGTAATCACATCGGGTTTTATCCTTTTAATCAGCTTCAAAGGTGTATCCTCATCAAATTTTATAATTACATCGACACACCGCAAGGCAGCCAGGACAATCGCTCTGTCATGCCAGGAATGAACAGGTCTGTCTTGTCCTTTCAATTTGCGAACAGATGCATCACTATTTAGACCCAGAATCAGATAGTCCCCGTGTTTTTTTGATTCTTGAAGATAACTAATATGACCTGCATGTAGCATATCAAAACAGCCATTCGTAAAGACAATTTTCCCATTAAACGGTTGCTCGAAATAAAGATCTGCAAATTCGTAAATAGAAGCGTTTATTCTGGTATCAGACAATTTTCTTCGTGTGGTTAATAATCGGAAGTAAGATAAGACTTATTAAACCTAAAAGAATGGTGCAAAATATCGTGAGCGTAAAAAATGTGATCATTGCAAAAGAAAAGCCATCGACCTGATTTACACCGAAGATTTTAAGACCCTCCATGATC
>JAJCYJ010000083.1 GCA_029262975.1 Saprospiraceae bacterium | reverse complement strand
TAAATTGAGTCGGTACATACAATATTGTATATATAAGGATAGGTGTAGATTCGAATGATGTCTCAGTAGCAATCTCTTAGGTCACATCTGATACATCACATGTATGATATTCCCATGCGAATTAGAGATGCGCTACTTTCTCAGTGTTTATTTGAGTTAAAGATGAATATCTCTCTCCGTTGTTATTACCTCCATATGCCTTCCAGTCAGCAACAGGCCCAGAATAGTCAATGATCACAGCGTCCTGACAACTTTGGACATAGATGATCGTATAGGTACAAATCACAAGCAGGAGGATTGGTTTGAGATTTGAAAGTAGGCGCACTCTTAGTGACATATAGAAACATTTTATATGGTTGCTAATATAATCGGTATTTCTACTGTAATGATAATTATCAGACGACCATTCAACCTCTGCCGATGTAAGGCATGCCATTTGCCATTACAGTTATGAACGGTACATTGGTACCCAGTGACAAACCAGCCATATAAACGACCGCATTAGCAACATCTTTGACATTTATGGTTGGTTCGACCTTTATGCTTCCATCGGCTTGCAGAATGCCTTTTTCCATTTGTGTAGTCATCTTACTGGCGGCATTACCGATATCTATCTGTCCACATGCGATGTTGAATTGTCTGCCATCTAAAGATGTTGCTTTTGTCAATCCGGTAATAGCATGTTTGCTAACTGTGTAAGCTACAGAATTTGGTCTTGGGACGTGTGCTGATATCGAGCCATTATTGATGATCCTGCCACCCATAGGATTTTGAGTTTTCATAATGCGAAAAGCCTCCTGTGTACATAGAAAAGACCCAGTAAGATTAGTGGAGATGACCATTTGCCATTCTTCGAGTGTAACTTCTTCAAGAGGTTTTGGAGTGGTACTGATACCAGCATTATTAAAAAGAAGATCGACGCGACCAAATTCTATTAACGCAGATGAGAATAAATTTTTGACACTTTTTTGATTTGTAATATCTGCCGCCTTAACATGCGTCTGTCCGGGTTTACTCAATTGAGCTGTTTCCAATAATTTTTGTTCGCTTCTGCCTGTCAATACCACGAGCCAATGATTATTCGATAGAGCTATAGCTGTTGCTCTACCAATACCGGATCCTGCCCCTGTGACAATTGCAATTTTATTCTTTTGGTTCATAATTTTTCAATTCTGTGGCAACTTAATATCTTCTTCAGATATGTATGAATTTATAATTTCTACAATATTTTTATCACGAACGAATCCCATTTTAATCGAACGTTCTGTTACGTAATGAGGGGGCCATGTAAGCACGATACTTTGTAAAAACGAATCTGGTATAAAGTCGATTAATTGTATAACATCTCTTCCGGCTACTTCTTCTAAACCTGAAATCATTTCTGCTACAGAAGTTGTCAATCCGGGGAGCGTGATGATTCCATCTTCTTCTAAAAGCATACGATCAATAAAGGCGGCATGAATAAAGTTGGAAATCACACATGTAGGAGATTGTATCCAAATTTCTGTTTCTGGAGGAACCGGACATACAGCCCTCATTCCATTCAGAGGTTCCCTGATAATGGAACTTACAAATGATGAGGTCGCTGCATTCGCCTTTCCTGGACGTATGGCAATCGTGGGAAGCCGAAGACTTCTACCATCAATAATACCTCTTCTGCTATAATCATTAATCAATAGCTCAACTATGGCTTTTTGTGTGCCATACGAACTCCTAGGTTTTGGGGCCGTAAAATCGTCAATAGGCCGTGTTACATCTCCGCCAAACACGGCACAAGAACTTGCAAAAACAATCCGGGGACATATTTTATGATGACGACATAATTCTATAAGCTGGAGAGAGGCATGAAGATTTATGTCCATGCCCAGATCCAGGTTTTTCTCTGCCTCCCCACTTACAACAGCAGCCAGGTGGAAAATAAGATCAGGGGCACTTGATATCAAATCCTGCATTTGATCCTTATTTGTTATGTCACCTTCCACATATGCTATTCTTGAATCAAAAAGTTTAGTCTTGGGAAACGCCTTGTCGAAAAGTAGTAAGGTCTTAATTGTATTATCCTCAATTTTAACTCTTTCAAGTAGTGTTGTAGCCAAGCGGTGACCGAGGAAGCCACCACCCCCAAGAATTAATATGTGCATATGTTTTGTTTGATTCTCCAAATTATAAAAAGTGGAGGGTTGCAAATTATTTGGAAACTTATCTTATTTACCATTTAGAATACACTTTGTTTTAGGTTAAGTATAAAGAGAGCGTGATTTCAATTTATATGGTCTTTAAAAAAATGAGTGGAAGAGCTATTGTCGCATATCCAATTTTGGAGTTATTTCTCCCCGGTGACAAGTTGTACAATTCACGACAGCAGGTTGGCCTTTTAGATTTTGAATATTACCCAGCAAATCTTGATTGATGGTTCGCACCATGGTTGACATTTCTCGCGCAATATTTTTTTCAGCTTTTTCATCACTTGACCAATCATTAGGATTATGACAATGGACACAAGTTACGCCAAGCGAGCCGTTGTATGCGTATTCCATGATAGCCAGTAGCCTTCCAGCTGGTACGTTACCCATTAATTTAATATTTTGAAATACTTCTGAAGCCGGCTCTTTTTCCCGCCCTTTTATACCCTCCTTGATAACTGCAACGGCTCCGGCAACATCAAATGTAGTGTCCTGATGTATGACATCTTCTTGTGCGGTCCTGGCAATCATTTCTTGATTGGAAAAAGCTGTAGCCAAGAAAAATAATCCGAACATGCCAAAAACGATTATACATTTCATGAAAATATTTTTAATAATAAATTGAATGACGGCCTGGGATGACTGGACATTCTTCCAAATGTTGTTATATTCAATCATTTAATATACTATTTTCTTTTGTATTACCTTTCTTTGAAATTTAGAATAATAATGAGTCTATTTAATATTTGTTTTTACAGGGACAGAATATATAATAATGTGCTTCCTGGAATGCTAACAACGATTAATTTATATGGTTTGATCATCACTTTTTTGATTTCTTGCCTACCTGTTTTAATAAACGCTCAGGTATTGGAATCCAGTGATGAGGAAGAAATGATGAGCGAATTAGATTTTAATGATACTTCAGATTTTGTCCGGGCCAATCGAGGTTACATAGGTAGCCTTACAGATCCAGTTATCAGAAATGAAGATGGAAGCGTTTCCTATGACGTAAGTGTTTTTGATTTTATAAAAGGAAGAGCTCCTTCCACAGTTAATGCAAGTCTTTGGAGACAATCCAAGCTCAACAGAAAACATGGCCTTTTTAAAGTGACTGATGGAATCTACCAGGTGAGAGGATTTGATCTTGCCAACATCACCTTTGTTGCTACAGACAATGGTTGGATAGTTATTGACCCTCTTTCTACCCCGGCCACTGCTCGAGCTGCACTTGAGTTATTGGGAGAGCACATGGGAAAACGACCGGTGAAAGCTGTAATCATAACCCACAGTCATATTGATCATTTTGGAGGAATTGCAGGAATCGTTACAGCGGAAGAAGTGGAAACAAATGGTGTCGAAATTATTGCCCCTGATAAATTCTTTGAAAGTGCGATCAGCGAAAATGTAATAGCAGGAAATGGTATGCAACGCAGGGCCATGTATATGTTTGGTTCACTTTTAAAAAAAGACACGCTTGGTTTTGTTGGTAGTGGTCTGGGCCAAATGGTTAGCCGGGGCAATTTTTCAATTTTGCTTCCCACAACGATTATAAATGAAACGGGTCAAGCCATTGTCATTGATGGATTAGAAATTATTTTTCAGAATGTACCGGGAGCTGAGGCTCCTGCGGAGTGTATGTTCTATTTTCCAAAATATAGGGCATTTTGCCAGGCAGAAGAGATCAATCACAATATGCATAACTTGTATACGCTTCGAGGAGCCCATGTACGTAATGGTCTGAAGTGGGCAAAATATATTGATGAGACAATTCAATTGTTTGGTGATGATGTAGCCATTTCATTTGGCAGTCATCACTGGCCGACCTGGGGAAATGACGACGTACTTGAATTATGGACAAAGCAAAGAGATATGTACAAGTTTATCCATGATGAAACTTTATATCTGGCTAACAATGGATATACAATGTTGGAAATTGCAGAGAAAATAGAAATGCCAATATCGCTTTCATCATTTTTTGCCAATCGTGGATATTATGGAACATTAAGTCATAATGCGAAGGCGCAATATCAATTATACTATGGTTGGTATGATGCAAATCCTGCCAATCTTCATGCTCTGCCACCGGAGGCAGCTTCGAAAAATTATGTGGCCTACATGGGTGGTTCTGCAACCATTTTAGAAAAAGTAAAAGTGGATATAAAAAAAGGTAAGTTGCGTTGGGCAGCCATGGTGCTGAATCATGTTGTATTTGCTGAACCTAAAAATCAAGAAGCCCGACTAATGCTAAGCAAGGTTTATATGTCTCTTGCATCATCTGCAGAATCAGGACCATGGCGTAATTTTTATTTGACCGGAGCCCAGGAATTAGAATTTGGTATACAGAAAGAACTGTTGGCCGGCTTTTCATCCACTTCTTCTCATAACCTACTTATCAATTTATCTCTGGAAGATTTTTATGATTACATGGCCGTGCGATTGGATCGAAAAAAGACAATGGGTAAAGAATATACTTTTAATTTGATATTTCCGGATGTTAATGAAACCATTTCGATTTACTTAGTAAATGATGTCTTACACAACCGTCCGGGGATATTGTCGGAAAATGCAACAGCGACTATTACGCTTAATAGATCCACTTTTAATGATATAATTACGATGAAGACAACTGGTCTTGAGAAAATTATGTCCGGAGAAATTAAAATCGAAGGGAATAGCATGGCATATGCTGATTTTCTAAAGATGATTGAGACTCCTTTCAACTTGTTGTTTGATATAATTGAGCCATAAGATGATTATAGCGAATTCTTATGTTCCGTATAGTTGATAGGCTCCTGTTCTGAGACACCAGGAAGATTCTATGTGATGATACATGATCAGTATCATTGTTTAATGATGATAAGAGTCATCTCATTTGTCCTGCCATTTTGTTTAACTTAGTATATACAAAGCCGATATTAGTATTTATACATTTTGAAGTACTTATATCTGTCAAGCGGTTATTGTTAAATCCAGGTAAATATTATTATTAATGAGTATTATATCCAAAATCCTTTTCCCAACAGATTTCTCAGACTCTGCGATTAATGCATTTCGATATGCGCTTTGGTTTGCGGACAAATTTGGAGCAACAATTGAATTGTGGCATTTTGTATCACCAGAATTAGCACCTGCGGATATTCCGGTTGTGTCTGGCGAATTGACCATGCATAAGGTTGAAATTGCTAAAGATGTTATAAAGACTTTTATAAATACAAGTATGACCCAGGTGCAGACCGCACATGAATTGTCTAATATACCTGTTGTGCATGGTCATGTAGAGGTTGGTTCTCCAGTTTCCAATATATGTGATAAGGCGATCGAAATGAATACGGATTTAATTATAATGGGTACGAGAGGTGACCATAATAGCATAGATCAAGTATTTGGAAGCGTAACCACAGCTATATTAAACAAAGCCCCTTGTCCTGTCCTCGTGATTCCTGATCATGTATCTACTGATAGTATAGATACTGTCGTTTTTGCTACTGATCTAAATAAATCTGATCCCTCTTATATAGGTGATGTAATGAAATTATTATCCCCATTTAATGTTCGATATAAGGTGGTTCATATGGATGATGATTCAGAGGATCAGCATGACTTAGAATTAGAAGATATTAGAAAAAATTTAAAAAATCTGACTCCTGATATTGACATTTCATTTCACAATCTGATAGGGAAGGATAAAATTGATCTTTTGGAAAACTTTATAAACCGTCAGGAAGCTCAATTATTGGTAATGTATCGTCCTCAGCGCAGTTTCTTCGAACGTCTTTTTCATTCAAGTATGACGAGAAAAGTAGTTTTACATGCGCCAGTTCCACTTTTAATATTAAAATAA
>JAJCYJ010000082.1 GCA_029262975.1 Saprospiraceae bacterium | reverse complement strand
AAAGACCATTAGTGGCAAACGTAACTTCAAATAATTTTGCACCTTTTTGATAGAGGTATGGACGAGCATTGGCAACTGCTATACGAATCGCTCCATTTTGAACATGGATCATTTCATCAACGATTCCTATATGGTCACTGCTCACACTAATAAACTTTAATTTTTCAGGATTATATTCTAGCCCCAATTGGTATCCAAGAGCATTTATTTCTTTTGAGGCTATTAATTCGACAGTAACTTGATCACTTTCTCGGATAATGCGCTGTGTAAGTGAAAAAGATTCTTCACTTCTTGCACCAGCGAATCCACTATTCGCAATCGCGGACGAATTCAAATCACCTATCTTAATTGCAAGAAGATCTTGGGAAATTGTTGATTCGATTTGACCAATGTTTATTATTGATTCCACAGGCCATGGATGCCTCGGATCATCAAATTTTAAATTTTTATCAATAAATCTCCAGGAGTCATTGTCAGGAAATTCTGTAATGTGACCCAGAATCAATCTTCTGAGCAATACCATATCTACAGCTGACACTGAATTATTATTATTGATATCAGCCGCTATAAGTTTGTAAGGTGAATCCAAAGTTTGCAATCCTAATATATGCCTTTGCATCAATATAATATCCAATGTCGAAATCCCATTAATATAGTCGTCGTTTTTTCGGGCCCTTAAAGAGTATTCCTGATTTTCTGCCAAGTTTTCAAATGCAAACTGACCATCAATCTTTGTAACCTCGCTCTGGATCATTGTACTATTCATGCTTAGTTGAACTTGAGCGCTTTCCACAGCTATATTATCTGTAGTTTTAATATTTCCCTCTAAAGAAAGAGCACTCGCCCCAAATCCACAGGTAGAAAATCCGTCTCTTATATCTACAGTAGCGATACACATTGACTCACCACCACTATTATCTGTTATCCATAGTTCAATTCTATTCACCCCAATATCACTACATGTAAAAGTTAATTCATCTGCCAGGGCGACATTCTGTCCTTCTCTTCTAACTTTATAAGTCAAGCTTTCATCACAATTATCCAATGAGCCATTATCTAATTCTAAGGCGGTTACAGTTGCCATATTTGAACTATCAATATCTCTAATCGCAAATCCACAAATAGCATTAGGTAGAATATTATCCTCAATTATAAAATTCTGTCGAGACAGTTCCGTATTTCCACAATCGTCTGTGGCAGTCCATGTTAAAATATAGTTTCCAGGTTCTAAGATTCGCTCGACAATATTACCTTGAGTTTCAGGTACGATTAAATTTTCCAACCCATTGATTATCTGGTCCAGTCTGAAAGTCCACACAATTTTATTTGCAGTTGTACAATCATCGGTAGCTATGCCTTGAATTTTAATTCTGGCTCCACAACCTGAAGGAACAGAATTTATAATTAAATTTCCTCCACTGATATCAATTACTGGTGCATCACTATTTATAATATCTATTTTTTGTTCATAAGTCCATCGGGCATTTGGATTAGCCGGATATCTACACCAATCAACTACAGTCCAGGTCCTCAGAATAAACTGACATTTATTTGGAACATTATTAAATATTTTATCAGTAGGCTCTGATGCAAAGACATTTGAACAACTCGCGTTACTGCCTATTATATTTGCTAATTCCTGGGCGGTCGGAGGTGCATCATTACAAGAATTAACTACTCTGTCAACAGGCCAGTTAATATCATTAATCGTAAATGGATTAAGGTTGGCAAAAACAATTCTGTACGAACACAATATTTCAATTTCGCCAGTAAGATTATAATACCACTCAACATCAATATAACCATCACCACAAATATCGATACTCCTTCCTGTCTCTCTGATCAATGGATTTAAAGCATCAGCAATACATGGGTTAGAAGAAGTAATTGTAGGAGGAGTTAACGCATTAATATTGAATGTTTCAAAATCATCACATGATTGAACAGGGATATTGGGAGCACATGATACTGATGGTCCTGGTCCTTTATATTGCACTCTTGCTTCTGCCATACAAATACTGGACAAGCCTACACTATCTGTAACTTGTAATTCTACCATAACAATATTTCCAATATCTGCACAACAAAATTTCACAAAATCATCGAAATCTGAAGGCGTCGTGCAAGACGTTTCGAATCGATCTACTCTCCGTACTTTATAAGAAACTATTCCAGAGCAATGGTCATAACTGCCGTCATCAAATGATTTTGCAAATACCTTACCTAAGAAGCCATCATTTAAAGTAACAACAGTTCTAAAATCACAGACAGGAATTGGTGGTTCCTGGTCTTCAACAGTTACATCAAATTCTTCAGTATCCGTATTCCCGCATGCATCTTCAATAATATAACGCACACGACTTGTTCCAATTGGAAATCGGCGAGTTACATCTTGTGGTGTCATACTTCTAATTCCACCGAATGGAAAAAACAATGTTCCGCCCGGTTCCCTAACCAAAATAGTATACGTCCAGTCGCTGCATTCAGATTGTGAAACAGTGGGAAAAGGCAAAGTAACTACTACGTCACATCTTCCATCTTCAGCCCCAAAGGGACCTAAATTAGAAATACTGCCAGCATTAACATTGTCATCTATTACTTTTATTACCTGGTAAAAATCCTTTTGAAAAGACGCATTACACCAATCTATAATTGTCCACCGTCTTACAATTTTAAACGTATTACCACATGTCTCAAAAATCAAATCACTCGTGGTCATTTTAAAATTGCAAAGCCCTCTTTCGACAAATAAACTGTCTACACAATCCGCTATTGAAATGCCATTAATATTTGGTAATGAATTATTACCTGGAGATTCAGTATCTTTTCCAATTAGATATTTAATAGTGGGATAAGGCTCTGTGCATTTAATGGACATGCTACCTGTATAATTTTTAGGCGCATCCAATGAATCAAGATTAAATCTTTGATAATAAATTGTATCAGCACAAGAAGTAATATCAAAATTATTATTGAGCACATTATAAGTCACAATTCTCCTAGCAGAAAATGAACCTCTGCACAATCTGTCAAGTATATTATTTGTAATGTTAACTACAACCTCCTCATTGCCACAATTATCAACTAAATTATTTTCAATTATAGTTTCTAAATGTGCTTTTGCAGATGGGTCGTCACGATAAGGGTCAAGTCGATAACAATCTAATGTATCATTACCAGCACACATGATGTCGGGCGGCAATTTATCTTCTACATTAATGTATCCCCAACAACTATTAGCAGGAGAAGCTCCATCTTCAAATATACGTACTTTCAAAGTTTGTCCCACATATTGAGGCCCAATATCTGCCCTTGCTACATCCAGGTTTATGACGACTCCATTTGCATCAAAAAGTTGTATGCCATAATTACATGGTGCAAGTGGATCATAAGCTTTCAGGATCATTCCGGGGGTAATAGTGGCTGTACATATATTATTTACAGAAACATTGACAGTATCTATACAATTAAACGAGCACTGTGAGGACAGTTGCGTCACACAAGTAAAATTTATGATTGCAATCAGGCTATACAAAGCCCTCTTAGCTATTGAAATTTTTCTCATTGTTGTTTTCTTTTGAGCTCAAAACTCTTGGCAAACTTAATTGGGGGGGAGGAGAATACTACTGTTTTATAATGTCCATTTCATACTAAAATGTACATTATTTGGCGCTAAACCAGTTGATGATCTATTGCAAATTTTATTAAGTTTACAGTATTTCGTACACCTAATTTGCGCATTATATTTTTACGATGGACGCCAACCGTTTGATCGCTAATATAAAGCTGAGAAGCAATTTCCTTATTATTTAATGCTTTAGTAATAAGTTCCAGAACTTCCTGTTCTCTTTTAGTTAATTTCTTCCTTAATAAAAATCTATCCTCAAATGGTTGGCTTCTCGATTTGCTAACACCATTTTTACTGGGTGTTATTTCCAAACCGGTCGCCAGAAAAGTATTTCCAATGATTATTTCATTAACACATTCGGTTAATTCTCCCAGATCATTGTATTTGCTATAAAATCCATCGGCACCACTTTGAAATGCTTCTTTGACAAATTTGTGATCGGTATATCCGGTTAGAATACAAATTCTTAAATCTCGGAACTCAGCCTTTATGAATGGGATTAAAGACAATCCATCTTCATCGTAAAAGTTTAACTCCATAAATAATAAGTCGGCTGGAACCTCGTAGAGTAAATCTTTAAGTGATCTCGCTGAACTCGCCCGCCCAACTATCTTCAATTGAGGATAATCGATATCTTCAATTATTCTTTCAAACCCGTCCATAAATAATTCATGGGCATCGGCTAGTACGGTATTTATGGGATTCATTATTTTAATTTTCGATAAACAAAGTTTTGAAACACTATCTGCCTTCTTAATGACAAATTAAATGCCAAAGTCTCTAAATATTTATTTATCAGAAACATATATTATTTTTATATGTGTAAGTTACACATAATCTGCAAGATGTGTTTTACGTCTCAATGACTCAACTAAAATGTTGTCCATTATTTCTCAGTTTTTAACGAGCATGTTAAGAATATAGACGATTTCCATAAACATCAGAAATGACAAGAACTAACGCAATATCTTGGATATAAATGCGAATTGCTTCTGGTGATTTTTGGCTCTAAATAATGGCTAAAGGGAAGCCCAAGTAAGGTTTAGATAGTGAAAGGCTTATGGTTTGAAGACTCTCAGAACCTGATACCTGAAATCTCTGCGAATTACAATATTATAGAATTGGCTTGCATAAGAAGGCCCAAATTCGAATGGAATTGTATTATTACCTTCAACCAGGGCAACCTTTCTTTTTTCTATTAATTGACCGAAATTATCATAAATGTCAATTGTTACATCGTAATTATTCTCCGCAAATATTTTAACAGAAAAATCACCATCCGTAGGATTAGGATATGCGACCGCATTAAGATCAACATCCGCAATAGGTGGACCAGCCGGAATATCTCTTCGATCCATCGCTAAGAAAACATTTTCCTGCATTACTTTAATATCAGTATTACGCATAATGATATCTCTCATAGTAGTCTGGCGAATGATACCTTTTTCATCAGGAGTTAGCCCAGGATCTACCTCATAATAAAACTTATCACCATCGCGTAATCGCTGAAACTGTTCTTCCAAAATTGCTTTTATAGTACTTCCAAACATGGCACCAGGCATATAATCCTCCGCAAGCATTCCTACCCAAGGATCTATTTCATCCACAGACTCATATAATTGTAGTAATAAATCCACAGATTCGACATCACTGGTGAGTTCATACATCGATTTTAGAGCAGGTAACCCTAAATCCCTTCTTATGGAATTAAAATCTCCCAGTCCTCTTTCTCGTCCACGATTTATATTTATTGCAGCGAGATCCAATCCTCCCTGATTTGGAGAACCAAAAAGAAAATTACGGACATCATCGATAACTTTACAATCGAGTTTTTGTTGAATCTGAGCCGCCATACCGCGCAAATATGGGTCGATTCCACCTGCCAAATTAATCGCCGTCGGATTAAAAAACGCATCCCTGAGTGAGATACTTCCTGATGGAATTTCTTCACCATTGCCCTCTATACGAAGAATATTGCCATTGATAAGCGTATGTCCCATGCGAAATGCTGCGGCTGAAAAAACATTGGAAATTTGCGCATTTTCCTCACCGCGGTATCCATTGTATTGAGGCAAACTTATACCCATAGCAGGCAGCCATTCCTGATAAGTTATTGACTGCAGGAAACCGCCAACCATTTTTCTTGCTTTTTGATAAATCTCTTCATCATTAAAGTCTGGGTAGTTAATTTTTATTTCATCGCAAAGCCGGTTGTGTTCTCTTAGAAAAAGAGTGTGAAATCCGATAAGGAGTGGATTTTCATTTGCCCTGATATCGCCAGCCACAAAGTGCTTTGAACTTATTCTAACCGGATCATCCATAAAAGGAACGGCATTCTCTTTAGGATCATTAAATTCTCCAGTCTTAGTATTCCAGGGCAATAAATCACCGATAGAAGTCTTTAGTTTTCCGTCTTCAAATGTCCTCAGCCATTTTGCTCTCGCTTCTGTAGATCCATAGATCCCGGAGCCATCAATATACGCCGTCACTTCATTGGCATATTTTCGGACATTGTCTTCAGAATTACCTGTTCCAAGCATACCCCGCGATCTGAACATACCAATAGGTGCTCCATCAGCGGTAAAAGTCTGGTCATCTTCAGGAATTCGAATAGCTAATGGTTCAGACAGGTCATTGTCAACTAATACAATGTCGTGATCGATAAACTGACCAAACACCCACACATAATCACTGAGATTTTGCTCGTCTAATATAGCATCTGACTGATCGAAAAGAATATTACTTATATGTCTTGGATTTGGTCTTAGTAGACCGTTTATTTCAGAAATATTATCGCTAAAGGCAGAATTAGTTAATTCATATAAGACATCTCCAAGGCTTCCCCATTCCGTATTTTCGAAATTGTTGTTTGATCCGTCTATTGTACGTATAGTCTGAGCACACAGGCCCTGTATGGCCAGCGAGATCAAAACCACTAAATACAGTCGGATCTTTATGTTCATGCTCTACAGTTGATATCAGGACTTTTCACAAGGGGCAAATATAGCTATTTATGAGTTACATTTTGAGCTAATATTTGATAAGTCTATGACACAAAAACTAGTCCAAATACTTTATGATACTGAGTAGGGATAATACATGTAATTGACAAACAAAAAGCAAATATATTAAAAATATTCGTAATGCATAATAAGCACAACGTTAATTACTTATCTATAAATTCGCGCAGTAAATCATCCTTGATTTTGAACCAAAAAATGGAGAGAATTAACCCCCTAAGTGTCAAGAAAGCGCTAAAAGAAATCCAGATAGCATTAGCATAATAGGGTCGTATTAGAATAAAGATTAATATATAGAACACCAAACTTACCAGCATCGAATCACGCATCATTGATGTTTTTGTAAGTCCTATAAAGATACCATCCCAGATATAAGACGCACAAGCTAGGAGTGGTATTGATAAGAGCCAAAGTTTGTAGGAGACCAACATTTTCACCACATCTTTGTCTTTAGAAAATAATAGCCCGATGTCCTCAGTAAAAAACCAAAATATCACACTGATTATAACTGCCAACGCAAATGCCCACATGAACGAGTACACAATGGATTTACGTATCATTTTTTTATTCTGGCTTCCAAAATGCCTACCTACCAGACTTTCTGATGCAAAGGCAAAACCATCAATCCCATAAGACATCCAACTCAGAAATTGGAGCATGATAACATTCGCAGCGAGTATTAACTCTCCTGAAAGAGCACTTGCCCGGTACAAAAAAGCAAAAGCTGTCGTCAATGCTACTGTACGAATAAACAGATCCCTGTTAATGAATAGAAATCGAGACCAGTCTACCAAATTAGCTGGATGAATAAGACGAATTTTATATCTACGGAAAATAATTACTAACAGGATCGCTACACCTGCATATTCAGCTAATAGAGTGCCTATAGCTACGCCTGATATCTCCCATCCTAATACGGAGACCATATAATAACTTGCCAGAATATTTAATATATTGGTAAAGATGGTAACACCCATTGGTGCCAGTGCATTTTGCATACCGAAAAGCCACCCGAAAAGACTGTATGTCATCAATGTAGCAGGAGCACTCCAGACCCTAATACTAAAATACGTCCATACTAATGGGCTGTGTTCAAGAGAAATACCTAAGAAGAAATTAGCCATGATTCCCAATGGCTGTTGCAAAATTAGGATCACTATGGCGATTACCAGGGCTGAATAAATTCCTTTAGAACAGAGTTGATGGATTTGTTTCTGATCCCCTGCTCCATATGCCTGAGCCACAAGTCCAGTTGTTCCCATTCTTAAGAATCCGAAATTCCAAAAAACAAAATTGAATATTACGGTAGCCAGACCGATGGCTCCTAAATGAAGAATAGAAAGTTGCCCCATTAAAGCTACATCTACAGAGGACAATAAGGGTATCGACACATTACTTAGCATGTTAGGGACAGCCAACCTTAATAAATCTTTATTCAATATTCAGATGTTAAAGAGATCTTACACCAAACGGATCCAGACTTCGTTTTAGACCCATATTCATTTTAATAAGGTATAATAAGACTTATTCTAGATAAAAATTAAGATTTTGCAGCTGATGAGCAAAGACAAGCTCCGCTATATTTTTGATGAAATTTATTCCTTTTTGACAAATAGACAATTCATACTCAATTTACTAGGCATCATTTTGTTTTTGACAATCGTTTTGCTCGGTGTGTTTACCTGGTTAAGGTTTTATACTCATCATGGCCAAAAACGCACACTTCCTGATTATGTGGACCAACCTATTGCTGCGTCCATTTCTGACGCCAAAGCCAGAACTTTCGAAATTATTGTAAATGATTCGGTACATATCGTTGGTAAATCTGGGGGAATCATACAGAATCAAAACCCTCCGGGAGGTTCAATAGTCAAAGAAAAAAGAAAAATTTACGTCACAACTACGAAATACAAAGCGGACAAAGTAGATTTATCCGATATGAGGTTTTTCGGAGATGATTTTTCTCAGGTCGAAGCAGCTTTAAAAACAAAAAATATATACGCTCGCATTAAGGAATATAAATTTGACCCATTAACACAAAACTCAGTATTGGAGGTTTGGCATAATGGAAGTTTAGTCATAAGCTCGAGTAAACAATTCAAAAAGTTTGTAATTGACAAAGGTGATACCCTTGAGTTTGTAATAAGCAGTGCTCAAGGAGGGGCAAGCGAAGTTCCTCGATTAATAGGCCATTCAATTTCAACAGCACGATTTATTCTGGATCCTACTGGTCTCGAACTAGTGATAGAAGATGAGGATGGGCCGTTAGAAGAAGATCTTCTTCAATCCATAATAATCGGACAGAATCCTTCGGAACAAACCTCACTACCAAGAGGGAGTAAAGTAACCGTTAAGATTCGAAAGGATTAAGAAGGGTTGATCAAGTCGCTTTGTTTACATGTCCTACTCTGATCAGATACACGCCTACCAATATTATCGCCATACTGACAATATGCATCCATCCAACAAATTCACCATCAAAAACACCCCAAATCAAAGCCACTATAGGAATGATATATGCTACGGACGCTGCAAAAACTGCACTTGTATCCTGGACTAACTTGTAAAATATTATAAGGGCCAGAACCGTACTTACCAGAGCTAGAAGAATTAATGCATAAAGAGATGTCATGCCTTCAGGATGGTTTGCTATTTTGTAAGGAATATTTGTAAATGGAATCACACAAAGAACAGGTAACCCAAGGAGTACAAAAGCGAATGAACTAAGTTGTACTGGTTTGACATGCTGAAAGTATTCCTTAATGAGGTTTACGTTGGTACCATACATCAATGTTCCGATAATAATTAGCGCAGCAAAGAATATCGGAACCTTTTCACCAGAATCCAGGGGTTTGTCTAAAACAATCAAGACAGCAACTCCTATAAATCCAAGGACAGAACCGATTATCTGCTTCAATGAGGTAAGATTCTTAAATAACAAGATGCCTATAATTAAAGTAAATATTGGAGTGATGCTGTTTAAGATTCCACTTGTGGCACTACTTAATCTTGTTTGGGCCGTAGCATATAGTATCGCGGGAATACCGCTGCCAGTTAATGCAATTATGAAATAGAACCACCAGCGATGCCACTCAAGTCTTCTGCAATAGAATAAAAATAATGGGAAAAAAGCTAGGCCTGATATACCTACTCTCAGGGTAGCCACCTCGACCGGTGTAAATGCGATCAATGATTTCTTAATTAGGATAAAGGAAGTTCCCCATATTAAAGAAAGAAATGTTAAGATGATCCACGCTTTTAATTCAGACGTCTGTGACATATAACTAATTAGTATGAATCTCTATAGAATCGTATGCAAGGTCTGGATTAGTGAGAAGCAGCAAAATTATCAACAGCTCGCCATACCCGGAACACATTTTTATAACAAATCTTGGCAATATCTTCGTCGCTGTATCCTCTTTTCAAGAGAACATAAATCAGGTTAGGGTATTGAGAAACATCTTTGAGACCAGTAGGTAAAGTATCTCCTACTCCATCAAAATCAGAACCGATTCCTACATGATTGATACCAGCTACTTTTACAACATTATCGATGTGATTTGCCACCATTTCGACATCTGAGAGTAATACAGGATTTTCTTTTTGGAATTGTTCGATCACTTTCATTGACCCTTCATCACCAAATTCTAATCCTTTTTCTTGCATGATCACTCTTAATTTCTTCCTGGATGCGTTGATTTCATCAGCTACTTTTTTATCGAGAAAGCTTGATCCAAAATTAATTTGTATCACACCCCCATTCTCTCCAAGTCTCTTTATCATCGTATCCGACATATTTCGTTCAAATCCTGGTGTAAATCTGCGACACGAGGAATGTGAAGCAATTACAGGAACCTTTGTAAGATCCATCACATCATAAAAAGATTGATCCGATACATGAGAAATATCAACCATGATACCTACTCTATTCATTTCAACTACAACCTTTTCTCCAAATGGGCTTAGTCCATTCCACGTTCGAGTTGTATCATAAGAGGAATCACATATTAAATTGTCTTTGGAATGAGTTAGAGTTATATAGGAAATGCCTCGGTCATTAAAGTATTTAATATTCGATAAATCATCTTCTATCCCAGAACCATTTTCCATTCCCATTGGCAAGGATATTAATCCTTTCGCAAACTGCAATTCACAATCTTCCGCAGTTTTAGCCACGGCAAATTTATCCGGATGGGCCAAAGCAATACCTTCTACCATAGTAATTAAGCTGTCGGCGAGTTTTTTAGATGCTCCCTTTTCCTTCTGAAATCCTGATGGAAGGTAAATAGACATAAATGGGGCATCAAGTCCTCCTTTTTTAGCCCTTACGTAATCAAAATCTCCATTCTCGGTTTCTATAGGAATACCTAAATATTCTTTTTCCAATTTAAAGTTGGAGACTTTAAGTCGATAAGGTAAATCCACATGACCGTCTGAAATAATTAGGTCATGAGCCAATTTTTCAGCTTTTTCATGGAGCATTTCATCTGAGCGTCCTTCGCTTAAATTTGATTGATTTGTCGAACTACAACCCAATAAAATTAGTATTAGTAGGGATAAGAGGAGTGAGCGCATAATTATCTTGATTATTAGAATGGGTGAAGATGGCAGTTTTATATCTAATTAACTATGATATCGAGCCTTTTTGACGACTTCAACAGTCTTATTGACAATAAATTCAACTTGTATGTACTTGGCCCAAGGGATTTTATATTTTTGCGCCACTTTCTTATCCATTCGCGCACATATTCAAAATGGCAATAGTTAAACTCATCTCAGGAACCGAGTCCAAATATCTGGCAGAACAAATAGCTGAATATTATGGTTATGAGCTGTCACCAGTTGATGTCAATAAATTTAGTGATGGCGAAATACAGCCAGTAATAAAAGAATCAGTAAGGGGGGCATATGTGTTTTTTATTCAATCTACATTCGCTCCTGCAGACAATTTAATGGAATTATTGCTATTAATTGATAGTGCTAAAAGGGCTTCGGCCGGATATATTACGGCAGTTATTCCGTATTTCGGGTATGCCAGACAAGACAGGAAAGACAAGGCGCGAGTACCCATCTCAGCTAAACTGGTGGCTAAAATGATAGAAGCTGCTGGGGCAGATCGAATTGTAACAATGGATTTTCATGCTGAACAAATCCAGGGATTCTTTGACATACCCGTAGACCACTTAAAAAGCAATGCAATATTTATTCCTTACCTCAG
>JAJCYJ010000081.1 GCA_029262975.1 Saprospiraceae bacterium | reverse complement strand
CTCCTTTTTGAGCAGCCTTGCATAGTGATTCCAAATCTTCCCGATACTCATACCCTGGTTCACCATTATAAGTGCCAATGTCCAACCATCCCGGGGAAACACATAATTCAGGACTCTCGATTATTTTGGCCTTTTTTGAATGGGTGATATTCTTTGCAATATTCACTATCTGACCCTTGTCAACGAGAATATCCATTTTCTTTAAATGGTGACGCGATCTTGGATCATATATCTGAGCTTTTTTAAGTAGAATCATCATTTCATCATTTCCATAATCTGATAAGAGCGATTTCTACTAATAAAAACATAAGACTAAGAATCAGACACCATCTCCATAATCTTATTCCATCTTGTCTCTCTGAAATATATCCGGATAAATCAGCCAATGCAATTTCATCCAGAACTCGTGTTTGTGGGCCCATTTGAGCTGCAATATCAGAAAGGAGGCCATAACTTACGTCTGATTCCTTGCGGTCATAATTGAATGCAAGCGTCTCTAATATGTCTTCCTCAAGTGTTAGATTATAGAACCCGGCTACTTCTATCTGCCCTCGGATATCAACATATCCCACTTGCCCTGAGGTGGAGACTCCTGGAATAAATTCAGCTGGTCCGGTAATCAGATATCGCTCTGAAGTAGCTCCAGCCAATGAATTAAGGGCAATAACATCATCATCACCTATTGTGTAAGATAATGGCGTTCGAACACCTGTCGAGAGGGCCATTTTATAAAGCATAGGGACGAAAACTTCAGCATTCCTGACCAGGTCATTACTATTATGACCCATTGCCGAAGAGCAGAGATATATATTTCCTTTTTCGAGTGTAAACTTTTGAAGATATGGAGAGCCATCCCTGTATGTTAATAATCTTTCTTTTCCTGATCTTTGGACTGAAATAAGAGAATAGTTATAGGCAGAACTTGGAAGCTTGACATTTCGTCTATTCGTTTCATAGACATCATTAAAAATAAATTGATCAGTATTAATTAATGAAACATCTTTTTTGCCTTCCTCTATCTCGCCGAGCCTATCTGCTCCCAGGGCTGCCAGAAGACTATTATAGGAGTTAACATTGCCATTAATAGATGGAAATATGAGCAAGTTGCCCCCGCTTTTTACATACTTGACCAGTTCATTGGCTAGCCCGCTACTTATATTACTTAAATCATCAAGTATAATTAATTCCTGATTTCGAAATGTTTCATAGCGTATGGCGTTCTTGGAACTCTGCACGAGATTATAGTATGCAATACTTTCAAATGCGGATTTCAGATAACTATTTTGTTCATTGTCATAAATGCTGGCAACGTCTATTTGTTCTTTGATATTAAATGAAGTAAATAAATGGTTATCAAATTCTACTGGATAATCGTCAATCTTGAGTTGCAATTCATGCCAGCCTGTTCTGGTTATCGGTACATTAATTATCTCTATCTCTTCAGATTGAGGTCTTAATTGTACTGACCCTAACGGTCTTTCCTGACCTTCATAATTCATTCTTAATTCAACTGCCTGCGGCTCATCACCGTGATTTTGTAGTTTTACGATCATTCTATTGGTCTGATCTTTCATCGCTATCGGGGCTTCCCATTCTGCGCTCGTAATACTTACATTACTTTCCTGGATTGCTCTGAATGGGATCAGGTAGACAGAGATAGCCGTGTCCAACGAAGTTTCAAATGAAGAAATATTCTCTTGAAAATCGGACAAAATATACATGTGATGACTATAATCCACCAGATTTCGCCGTATCCTACCAGCTACATTGGTCATATCCGAGAGTAGTTCGACATTCGGTGAAATTCTCAATTCGTCTACAAAACCAAGCGCTGTTTTCTGATCTACATATCTTTGATGTTTCGCCTCCAGATCGTGTGTAAGTACGAGGTATAAATCACTTTCTTCATATGAGTTTATTATTTCTCGGGCTTTGTCTTTACAATGAGTAAGTAAAGGCACTTCCGTACTTCTTGCCTCCATCGAAAAAGAATTATCGATGAAAATCTCCACAGCCCTCTTTTGAGCATCATTTATCTCTCCGGAGTTGATTATAGGTTGAGCAAAAGCAAATACAAGCATGGCTACGGCCAGACACCTGGCAAGAAGAATCAATAAACTTCTCAATTTATTCCGCGTGCTTGTTTCCTCCTTCAGCTCTTTTAAGAGACTGACATTAGTAAAGTACACTTTTTTAAATCGACGAAAATGAAAGAGGTGAATGATCACGGGGATCGCTAACACTCCCAAGGCTATAAGAAAGGTAGGATGTAAGAATTGCATCGGTGCAAAAGTAAACGGTTATTAGAACTATTGGTAATTAACATTTATTGCTTTTGATTCATACGTGATAAACATAGGATTTACTTACTTCTTAAATCTTACTTACCTTTCGCGACTTCTAAAAAGCAAAATTATCCGTCATGAAATTTTTACTTCAATTTGTACTCAGTATTGCACTAACATCTTTCGCTTGTCTATCGCTTAACAGCCAGGACATTGACTTCAGTCAATTTGAACAAATAAAGCCGCGGAATATAGGTCCAGCCGGAATGAGCGGACGGGTTACAGCTATCGATGTGGATCTGAGCAACAAGGATAAGATATTCTTGGGAACAGCATCTGGTGGTGTTTGGTTGTCTGAAAATGGGGGTGTCACCTGGAAGCCCATATTTGATGAGGTATCAATATTGTCCATTGGTGCCATTAAGATTAATCAATCGAATCCCAGTGAGATTTGGGTTGGGACAGGAGAAGGCAATCCGAGAAATTCCCAGAATAGTGGGGCAGGTGTCTATCGATCTCTTGACGGTGGGAAAACATGGACCTTTAAAGGATTGAAAGAAACACGGGTGATTCATCGTATTGTACTCGACGAGTCCAGACCCGGCACAGTGTATGTCGGAGCACAGGGAGCAGCTTGGGGAGATAGCCCTGACAGAGGGGTATTTAAGTCTACAGATGGAGGAAGCAACTGGGATAAAATACTTTATGTAAATGAAAAAACCGGTGTCGCTGATATGGTAATGGATCCTGATAATCCAAATAAATTGATCGTGGCTATGTGGGAGTATGGAAGAAAACCATGGTTTTTTAATAGTGGAGGAAAAGGATCGGGCATTCATATTACTCATGATGGAGGAGCTAACTGGAAAAAAGTTACTTCGAAAGATGGTTTACCAAAAGGTGATCTGGGACGCATAGGAGTAGCCATCGCTACTTCGAATACTGATGTCGTATATGCATTGGTGGAAGCCAAAGAAAATGCCCTTTATAAATCCTTTGATGGAGGACAGACTTGGAAAAAACATTCAACCCATGAGCACATAGGTAACCGGCCATTCTATTATGGAGAGATATATGTTGATCCTAAAAATGAAAATAGAGTGTATTCTATATATACCTATGTTTCTATGAGCGAAGATGGGGGAAAGACGTTCAAGATTATCGCTGATTATGGCAATAATGTGCACCCGGATCATCATGCTTTTTGGATAGATCCAGATGATCCAAGTATCCTTATTGATGGGAATGATGGAGGTAGCAATATATCCTATGATATGGGAAAGACGTGGAGATTTGTAAATAACTTACCGGTAGGGCAGTTCTATCATGTCAATGTTGATGATGATTTTCCCTACAATGTATATGGTGGTATGCAGGACAATGGTTCGTGGGCAGGCCCTTCTTTTGCCCTTCGCAGTGGCGGAATCACCAACTATGACTGGCAGGAGGTTTTTTTTGGTGACGGATTTGACGTTACTCCTAAGCCCGGTGATTCGAGATATGTCTATGCTATGTCACAAGGCGGGAATATTGGTCTTGTAGATAAGGTCACCGGGGTAAGCAAATTTTTAAATCCAAATAATCCGGATAGCACAAAACTTCGATTTAACTGGAATGCCGCATTTGCTTTAGAACCTAATACGGAGTGTGGCTTATATTTCGGCAGTCAGTTTGTACACCACAGCAATGATTGTGGCCAGTCGTGGTCGATCATGTCGCCCGATCTGACTACAAATGACACAAGTAAGCATCATCAGGATATAAGTGGAGGCCTTACCATAGATGCTACAAATGCTGAAAATAATACAACCATTATTTCTATTGCTCCTGGTGTCGTAGATAAAAATGTGATTTG
This sequence comes from Saprospiraceae bacterium, assembly GCA_029262975.1. GTDB lineage: Bacteria > Bacteroidota > Bacteroidia > Chitinophagales > Saprospiraceae > JAJRXG01. Next base: position 5,809 of record JAJCYJ010000081.1, on the reverse strand, counting down.
GGTTGGAAGTGATGATGGCCGATTGCACATTACTACTGACGGTGGAAGTTCTTGGAATGATGTTTATAATCGGTTGCCCGGAGCTCCTGCATTTGGCTGGATACCACAGATAGAAGTGAACGATAAAAATGCAGGAGAGGCATTTGTAGTCGTAAATAATTATCGGTTAAATGACTGGTCTGCATATTTATACCATACAACGGACTTTGGGGATTCCTGGGCCAGATTAGTAGATGATACAGATGTGACCAGTTTTGTGACTTCAATAACGCAGGACTATAAAGAATCAAAGCTCTTATTTCTGGGAACGGATGCCGGACTTTATATCTCATTCGACAAAGGAAATAAATGGCATAAGTGGGATAAGGGTCTTCCATCTGTCCAGATACGAGATATGAAAATACAAAGGACTTTTGACGACCTTGTCCTCGGCACCTTTGGAAGGGCATTTTGGGTTATTGATGATATTGGAGCATTTCGGACATATGCCCAAAATCAATACACATCATCCGAGTTTGATGTAGTTTCGGTCAGTCCCGGATATTTGAGTGAGAGAAGATCTTACCAGGGTATCAGATTTATCGCTCAGGCTGAATTCCAGGGAGATAACAAGGGAACCAACGCTGTGTATTCTATATGGATAAAGCCAGATGATAAGTCCAAAAAGGATGAAGTAATGAATCCTTCTGAAAGCAATGAGACGGAGGACGATGAACAGCCAGAAAGTGAAGATGAAGAAAGAGAAAAGCCCAAGAGTAAAAAGAAGAAAGAAAAAGATAAATTGGTTTTTCATGTAGTTGATGCTCAGGGTGACACAATCAGGACCTTTTCGAGAAAAGTTGATAAAAAAGGACTAATCAGGACTTCCTGGAATCTTGAAGAAGATGGAGTACGAAGTCCTTCCCGAAGAGAAACAAAGCCCGATGCAGATCTTCCAGGCGGTTCTTCAGTCCTTCCAGGTTCATATAAGGTCATTATCTCTTATGGAACCCTGAAAGATAGTATTACGACCACAGTGAAACTGGATCCCCGAGTAGATATTACTGAATACGATCTCGAGGCGCTTGCCAAGGCCAGTGCTAAGTATAATGAAACAATTAAAAAATCTAAGGAAGGCTTTGACCGAATAGCTAAAGCTAAAAAGACGATTGCATTAATTGAAAAGTTAAGTGAAACATTAACTGATAGTGCGAAGGTTAAAGTAGAGCAATTGACAAAGTCTGAAAAAGAAAAGTTAGAGAAATTAGAATTACTTTATTTTGACAAACAAGGATTAAAAGGAATTCAGCGCAATCCAAATAATCTCAATGCTTTTCTCAGAGGAGGCAGAAGATACATTGGATCTTCATATGGAGAGCCCGGGCCGAATGCAATGATTGCTGTACAGAAGGCAGTGTCGATGGCAACTGATGTGCTAACTGAAGTAGACACATACTTCACCAAAGATTGGTCGGATTACAAAATTGAAATTGAAAAAATACAATTTGATTTATTTAGATAGCCGTGATAATCTTTAAGAAGAATAGACTTTGAAGTAGCATTGGTCTGTTAGAGATACCAATGACGAGGTGATATTTAGGGGTATACTAAAAATGTGTTGGCCTTCTTATTAAAGGTACTTTCCCGTGAATCAAAGTATATGTAACTTTGCGCGCTTATTGTTCTACTAGAAGCATTGAAAATTAAAGAAATACACATGTTCAGATTCTATGTACTATTTTTTGTTTTAGGAATTATGTCATGTAATGGCGGTTGTAATAATTCTTCAGGATCAGGAGGATCTTCTGGTGGAGCCGAGATATCTCATGAAGATTTTGTCCCACCGGCCCCGAAAGAACATATAGGCAATAATGTGGATATTGATGATGTGATCCGGCGAAATGGAGGACGAATCATAAAACAAGCTTGTTCGATTATTCCTCTTCGGATTGTAGCAGACGCCTTAGGAAAGACAACTCAAGAAATATCACTTAGTAATGCAACTCCTCCCACTGAGAATCCTGCTCAATCAGCTTGTTTTTTCAAGTGGGACGACTTTGATGTCCCAAATGCTGGGATTTTTATTCAGATGATCAGAAACCCACTCGAAGACGAATATCCGGGTGAATATCCTGATTATATCAGCAAGTATGTGGCCTCTTACAGGACCGCAGGTGAACAGGCTGTAGAAGCCGAACCTATCATTTTCAAAAAATTGGAAGGCCTTGGAGATGATGGATCTTACAGCACTGAATCAGGAAAATATTACTGGCGGATAGGAGAAAAAGTGTCTTTCCTGGTGGCTTTAAATACTGCTCATAATCCAGCAGATCAATATCGCATCGCCACCACCATTGGTCGTGCCATGACCGAAAGCTATATAAAATAGATTGCACGAGTATCAAGATCACGGGGAATTCACCTAAGACTTAATTACTGATAATCATTTTTTTTTCAGTCTGTTCTGTCAGTCAAAATCCGACCCGTGCAATAATCAAACTTAATGTCCTGTTATATAAGTCCCCTCCCGATTTTCTTAATTTCACATATGCTGCCAACTACTAAACTCGAATGTGTATGATGTAAATAGTTTTACTCTATTTAACACTTATACCAAATTAGCTATAAAATGTCGCATAATTGAGCGTACAGTTTTCCAACTTCTTCGTTAAAAATACCTGCCTGCTCGACCGCGGTCTCACGGGCAGGCAGGCTCTCCATAGCTAAGGCTATGCCTGCGTCTTTTGCCTCGACATTGAAAAACTCTATCGAGAAATTATATGTGACAAAATACACCTAAATTGGTATTACATAGCGAGCATGAACAAAACCTTCCAACTTTTCATTGCGGCTTTATGCCTGCTTCAGGCAGGATTCTTACAGGCACAAATCGATAGTGTAATATTCAAGAGTGCCTTTGTAAAATTGGCCGAAGCAAAGAAATGCTATAATTCAAGTCCCCGATCTCCCATTTGTGCTTCGATGCTAAGGGAGGCCTACAATCTATCAGATAACCACGCTTTTTTTCTAGAAGAAATTCTTGCTTACCTGGTAGAAGAGAAAGATTATTGGGAAGCCAGAAGCTATATAAATATTAGGCGGATCGATACGCTGACTAATAGCCAAAAAGCCCGACATCTGCATTTTAAAGGCCTGTTAGACCTAAGGTCTGGCTTTTATCAATTTACTGCTGCATACCAATCATTTAGAAGAGCGTACTACTGTGAGTTGCGTTCTGCTGTTCCTTCCTTCAAATTGCTTTCTCAAATTCAAAATGCAATGGGATACGCCAGAATGATATATGGTGGCCCCAATCAGTCAAAAGAAGCAGATTATCCACATTGTAACTGGATCACCACCGATTTGATCAGTGCTCTGAAGAATTTTGAACAAGCACTTTACTTCGATGAAGAAAATGAAAATGCCAGGGCTAACCGGGACACTATAGTAGCCAAGATAAAACAGTCCGGTTTATGGGTCGAAGAATTTGAAGAACAGATTCGCGCGAAACCTATCGAGCGAATTAGGAGTGAGTTATTGATCGATGAAAAATCTAAAAACGATACCCTGGATTTATTGGATGTAAATATGCTGCCTAATAATAAAGAGGTGCTTCTAAGGATATTGGAGAAGTATGATGAACTATTAATAGCTGTAGACATTTCGGGCTCGATGGAAGACATTCATCCGATGAAAGGAGTATCCAGATTTGCATTGATGAAGGAACTGGTCCTTTTTTTATTTCATGAACTTCCCTCTACTACTCATGTTGGAATTGTCTCAGTAGGAGGTGCTTGTCGCAAGCACCCAAGACTATATTTTCCCACAGAGATGGATGCAAGAAAGGACATTATGGACCATATGAAGTTACTCGAACCCGATGGTAATACCCCGCTTATTTACTCACTTACCAGGGGTAAAGAGTTGTACACCACTCAAGAAAACAATAAAGCTTTATTTCTGATATCCGATGGTATGGAACGTTGTGGTCCACCTATGGATCTTTGTATTCTTGCGGGTGATCTGTATGCGATGGGTATCGATTTGCATATTATCTCTTTTATTCTGGCCGGTATGGAAGACAGTGAATTTGCTTATGAAATCTATAAATGCATGACCCGGTATTCCAATGGCCGAATCTTTAAATATGACGATGAGGTAGTGGAAGAAAAAGTTATCGAACCTGCACCTATACATGAAGAAATCTTATTGCTTCCTCCTATTTCATTCGGAGACAATCTAATCGGGGTAATTCACTTCGAAGTAGATCTTAGTGATTTTTTTGATGGAGGAGTGGGTGTATTTCTAAATACAGACAAGGAATAGTATACACAGCAGGTATTATAAACGAAGAAGAAAGTTAGCTGCTGATTGACCACCACAATGCCCACCAATGACTAATCGCTCCGGCAAGTACGAACAGGTGCCATATAGGGTGATGATAATACCAGGATTTACACAGATAAAAGAAAACACCTATCAGATAATAGGCTCCACCCATAACTAAAAATGTAGCAATTTTTATCGGAAGCAACGGAAAGAACGAATCTGAAACTAACAATATGGCCGCCCCCATTAATACATATATTGTAGTCGACAGATATTTGAATTTACCAGTCGTGAAGATCTTGAATATAGTGCCAAGAAAGGTCAGAACCCACATCCCACTGAGCAAGATGAGCCCCGTTTTGTTTTTAAAATATATCAGGATAAATGGAGTATAAGAGCCGGCAATCATAAAAAAGATACTAATATGATCGGCTTGCTTCATATGCCATTTTGTACGTGGATCCGTAACAAAATGATATAATGTCGAAGTCACAAACATCAATAGAAAACCCGCAAGAAAGATGATCGCGCCCATCAATGCATCCTGACCTTTGAGTGCGGCGTATTTGATTAACCAATAAGACGTGATGACACCATAAAGTATGCCTAAGACATGAGAGGCTACATTAAGACGCTCTACCTCCGGGGGATAGTAACTGACTGTTGGTCCTTTATGTTCGATTAGCTTGGATCTTGTTTTTTAAATACCCGTTGCAATAAAGGAGTAACTCGCTGAGATATATCTGTTCTGATACCTAATTCTTTTTGTGCCACTAATGCAAAAAGTCCTTTTAATGCCTCGTGTACAACGTAGTCATCCAATTGCGGATTGAGATCATTGACAAAAGGGATTTTATTGTATGAATTCACTGCATCTCCCCAATATTGGACAGCATTGAATTTGTTTAATGAATTCAAGACGATTGGCTGAAATTCATTATATAAGTGATCATAGGTTTGTCTGTGAAGATATGTAGTGGCAGCGTCATTGGTACCCATCAGGATATTAAGGGCATCAGATATTGACATTCCTTTAATTGCATCCAGAAATATTGGGCCGACACTTTTAGCTGCATCTTCTGCCCCACGGTTGATCTTCTCAAGAATAATTTCTTCCACGTTTGAAAATCCGGGGATCACTTGTAATTTATCTGTTACTTTTCTCGCTTCTTCCGGCAACAAAATTTTATAAGCGGATTTATAATAACCATCCTGGGCAGAAAGAAAATCCACCGCTTCGCCAGTCCCAAGATTAAGGGCTTCTTTTAAGCCTGAGGCAATATCTGCTGTTGACAAAGGAGCTTCTAAAAAGTCTTGTAGGCTGGATGGACAGGCCATGAAGAAAAGGCTCATGATAACTGTAATGGAGTATTTTAGTTGACTCATAATTATTGAATTTAAAAGGTAGACGCAGACAAATATTAAAAAAAGCCTATCGACAAGTTAAAGCTCAATGATAATTTCAGATTTTTCAACCTTTCCATCTAATGGGGGATTCAAT
>JAJCYJ010000080.1 GCA_029262975.1 Saprospiraceae bacterium | reverse complement strand
CGCCTGCACCCAGTTGGAGTAATCTCGTTTTCGATTATAATACAACCCTGGATAAAACCGTGATAAGTGAATTCGATAAACCTGTCAGGCTGAATGAACGGTTTTCGATGGTTGCGAATAATTATGAATTCGAAGTGGATTTCACTTTAATTCAAAGTGATAATACACGGACAAAACTGGAATGGGGGGCCACTGGGCAAAACTATTATATTTATGTAATTCCAGGCTGGGGATTTTATATTGGTATAAATGTAGAAGGAAACGATAATGACCTCTATTATAGTCCAAATATTAACTTTGTCGGAGGAGAAGTAATTCACAAATTTACTGTTAGACAAAAGGATGGGTACGAACAAATATTTATAAATGATGAATTTATTTTCCATCTTGACCCTCAGTCTTCGCTTGATTATGTGAAGCTCACCGCGATGAATGGAACGACTCTTAATAATGAATTTGTAATTAATTCATTTGTTTTAAATGAGTTAAAGTAAGTTGTTCTTCTAGTATTAAAATCTTTGAAAGCCTTTCTCAATACAATGGTATTTATTCTAATGCTGCAATTCATGCTGAGAAAGGAACGTCAGATAATTTTATTTTTCCATTGATTTATTTGCCACAATAACTGTACAAAATATTTCACTCCGTCATTTTCCAGTTTATAGGTGACATCTTTTTCTTTAATCAAATTTTTAAAGGATCCCTTGTATTTGACAGTATTTTCTGAAGCATCTACTTCGAATTTACCTGTGAATATCAGCGTATGATGACGTCCTTTTGTCTTGATCGGAATTACAAACATTTCAATATCATGTTTTCCTTTCTTCTTTGCTCTAAAAATAAAAGTACCCTCAGGAGGGTTAGAAAAAGTCTTATCGAGTAATTCCGAATTAATGCCCAGGTCTTTTATAAGTTCGTCTTTTCCTTCGGCTAATAATACTTCAAGAAAATTATGAAACAACTCGCCTTTAGTCAAAAAATCGGCTGGAAATATTTGAAACCTGATAACTGGCTGCCCTGCTAACCAGTGTCCTTTTAGGCTGACGCCTAATTGAAATAATTCAAGATCTGCCGAAGACTGTTTTGTGGAGGTAGTACTGACTCGTTCTTCTTCATTTAAGCGTAGTATTAATTGTGCATTATAATCTTCAAGTTGATAAAACGGTGCCAGTTGCCCTGAGATTGCAGTGGCTTTTTTTGACTTCTTTAATTGGTTGTTGATCAGTTCGTTATGGACCTCAACAAAGTTTTCTGAAATAGTTTTTAAAATTGTCTGAATTTGAATATCTGAATGAGCGAGATTTATGGGTAAAGTAGGACTATAACCTTCATGATTCCAAAGGCTTACGGCACTCAATATTTTCTCATACCAGGAAAGAGGTGCATCTGTAGCTTTTAATTCCTCATAAGGATTTTCTAGTCCATTTGGGAAATAGTATATTGTCACATCATTTTTATCTTCTTTATCTTTAAAGAAAAGCGCGATGAGTTCGTTGGAATCATCACTTGTAGACATCCAAAGCACGTGTTCATTATTTATTTTTTTACCGTTAGATCTTGACTTTTGATATAGGTCTTTTGGTGGATCTACAACCAGGAATGGAGGAGGGGACCAGTGATATTTTAATCTTGAGACGTCACCTATATTATCAGGAACCTCGATTGGAGAAATTGCCAATGACAAGTCGGTCTTCATTAAATTGTCAAATTTGCTTTTTCGCTTAAAACCAAAAAATACATGGATTCGACGTGTTTGCAGATATAATTGCCAATTAAAGGAGATGGTGCCTAATTGAAGAAATTGGCGGGTAAATTGATTGGAAGATGTTGTGAGTAACTCGGTTAAGGACTTATGGATTATTTTTTGAGAAGCATTAACTACACTTAATAGCCGTTTTGATAGCTCTTTAGAAAGCCCCTCAAGTCTTTTGAATTGGTCTTCCGACACATTTTGGGTCACACCAATATGTTTTGTTGTAGACGACTTACATAAATTACGAAGTCTCGCAAAAGTTTGTAGTTTTCACCAGTTCTTATGTCCAGACCAAATTTAAGCACAGCTTCGAAGGTGGTTTCTTTACCTCGTTGTAAGTACCAAACCCCTACGTTTTTATCTTCCTCTTTATCGGCATAGAGTAGAATATATTCTTCAATATCTTTCTTGTGTGGATGAATCTGAAGGATCAGGACTTTATCAGGATTATTCAAAATTAACTCTTGACTCAAGCCGGATTGCCTGTTTTCCCCACTTTCACGGGGTTTATATTGCTTTATCTCTTCGAATATCGCTGCTCTTAAGCTGGTTGTAAAAACATACCCAAGGGAGGGCACCCTGTCATAAAATGATTGTTGAAAATCAGGAGGAGGAGGAACAGATAGAATTTCGAAATTAAGTGACTGGTTGAGGCTCGTTTCTTCCTCGCTTTTCTTTTTTGCGAAAATGACATTGAATCCTTTTCCTTTAATTTTGCTCAAGGCAAATTTTATTTCTGCCGACACTTTTGGTATCCGAAATATGGCGGGTTGAATATGGGGTTCTTGTTTTATTTGTTTCAAATATTGCTTTGACTTTGTATCGAGATTCTGTTGAGTTTTAATAATGGAATCTCCTATGTCTGTTAAAAAACTGCCAAAATCCATTTCATGCTGAATAGAGTTTATAATTAGGTGGGCAGTATTCTTTAGCTTCCCCAATTTTGGATTTAGTTCTCTTAATTTCTTTTTTTCTGAGACATTCTTGGCCACCGATGTCATCAATTCCTCAATGTCATCCAGCAATGTCTTTGCCAGGTCCTCGGTAGAAGTCATATGCAATTACTTTCTATAAAATTAAATAAGTATTTCTTGAGCCAATTCCTATAAGGTCTACAATCTACAGTTGTGCCAATGCGTCTGAATTATAATGTCTATTTAGTCCCGGTTTTATTTTTTGTAGTTTTTGTAGCAGTTTTTGCAGCAGTTTCTGCAGTAGTTTTTGCAGAAGAATCTTTGCCTGTATCTCCGGTAGTACCTGAATTTGAAAGCTGTTTATAGATTTCAGCACTCTTATCTATAATCTCTTTATCGACAGACGCGTCTTCCGGAAGAGAAAGTTCATGCTCATTTATATCTTTTGCTCTTTCCAAAAGTGTATTCATCGTAGTGGCATCGAAATCTATAGCATGAATAACTGTCTTGACTTCAGCGGAAGCCCTGTAATCATAGGCGAATCCTTTAGTCATAGCTGCATTTATAGTAACAGCACCCATGCTTACACCCAGTCCAGCTGAAGTGGCCTTTTGAAGTGATTGTGCCAGGTCCATCCGAACTGTAAACGTTGTCTCTGTAAATTGATAACGTGCAGGAGCCATCGCTTTTATAATATCATTGAGAATTTCTTTATAAGAGTCATCATCTTTCTTTCCACGTAGATCTTTCGCTAATTTGATTAGCACTTGAATTGAGTTTAAATAATCCAGATTAAATGCCTTTTGTGCAGCGGCAATGCCAAGACCCAAACTGCCTATAATTTTTGGAACACTTGTTAAGTCATTAATTAGAACACTCATATTGTCAGAAGCCATAAGGGTTTATTTAGTTGATGAAGAAATTGGTATTTGTATTAATTCTATTTTTATCGAACTATCATTTGAAATATTTCTCTT
>JAJCYJ010000079.1 GCA_029262975.1 Saprospiraceae bacterium | reverse complement strand
GATGTCGCCTTATGCGAATTTGTTTGTACTTCCAAGATGCCATTACAAAGTATCTTGAGAGATGGGCTGGATATGATGCGAGAACAAGGATAAATAACTGACGAAGAGAGATATAAATGGGATTGTTAGAAAAAATTAGGAAAATTGAACCAGACAAAAAGAAGAAACCCTTCTTACATACTGGCTTTGATGCCTTCTTTACTTTTCTCTTTACGCCTAATACCGTTAGCAAGGGAGGAGTACATATTAAAGATGGCATGGACCTCAAAAGAACGATGGTTCATGTTGTATTGGCTATGCAACTATGCTATGTATTTGGCACTTATAATATCGGACACCAGCACTTCAGTGCCATGGGCCAGTATTTAGGCTTTCTTGAAGGTTTCCACCTGAAATTAGCCTATGGCCTAATAAAGTTGTTACCGATATTTATAGTTGCCCACGTAGTGGGACTAGGTATAGAGTTTTGGTATGCCGCAAAGAAAGGCCATTCTGTTGAAGAAGGCTTTCTGGTTACTGGCGCCTTAATTCCGTTGATTATGCCTCCAGATTTACCAATTTGGATACTGGTTTTATCAGTAGCATTTGCTGTAATACTAGTAAAAGAAGCATTTGGAGGAACTGGTATGAATATATGGAATGTAGCTCTAATGGCAAGATTATTTGTCTTTTTCGCCTATCCTACTACCATTTCCGGGGATGACGTATGGATTTCCGGTTTTGAACATATTCGTGAAGGATTTGGACCAAATTATGGTTGGGCCCACGGAATGTTCAATGGATTATTTGGTTGGATGGGGCTCGATACATTTACGGAAGGAGCCATTGTCAACGGTTATACGGGAGCAACCCCACTTGCCTTGGCTTATCAAGGTGGCTGGGAAGCTGTAACACAGGTTTATTCTCCGAGTGCGATGTGGTGGGGCACGATCCCTGGATCTATAGGGGAAACTTCCAAACCTTTTATTATCATCGGTGCCTTATTCCTGCTCGTTACAGGTATTGCCAGCTGGCGGATTATGCTTAGCATGTTAGTAGGAGCTGCATTCATGGGGATGATTCTTAATGCATGGGATGCGACACCTTTTATGAATGTACCATGGTACTATCAATTTTATATGGGCAGTTTCTTTTTTGCAATGGCTTTTATGGCGACGGATCCAGTTACCGCAGCATCTACCAATACAGGAAAAATAGCCTATGGATTCTTAATAGGCTTTGTAGGAATGATTGTGCGTGTCCTCAATCCGGCATACCCGGAAGGATGGATGCTGGCTATCATCTTCATGAATACCTTTGCACCGCTTTTAGATAGATTGGTGCTGAATTCTCACATTTCAAAAAGATTAGCTCGTGCATAGTACAATACGTGTATATCTGTTTGTTCTGATCATGACTGTAGTTGTGGCCGTATTGCTTGCCGGCCTAAGAGAGCTATGGAAAGATCGACATGAACAAAATGAAGCAATATTCAATAAAAAAGCAGTGCTGGCGGCTATCGAAACAAAACTTGGCGACGACGTAAAAGCATCGAAACTTCCGGATCTTGAAGTCCTCTCAATTTTTGATGACAAAATAACTCAAAAAGTAGTCGATAATCACGGGCAAGTGATAAGCAAGGAAGATGTTGAATCTCGTGGATACAAGGGAGGGCTGGCAGAGCATGTGGATATGAAGAAAGAAAAGAAAAAGCCGGCAGAAGATCGAATATTCCCTGTATTCATCTATGATGATAACGGGGAGAAAACTTATATAATAAGCATCAGAGGAAATGGCCTTTGGGATGAGATTTGGGGAAATATTGCAGTCAAAGATGATTTTCAGACAATAGTTGGAGCCTCTTTTGACCACCAGGGAGAAACCGCAGGTCTTGGAGCTGAGATAAAAGACAACCCCGCCTTTCCAAAACAATTTCAAGGAAAAAGTCTCTATGATGATGCTGGGAATTACACCTCAGTTGTTGTCAAAAAAGGAGGTGTTAGAAACCCGGATTATGAAGTTGATGCGATATCAGGTGCTACTGTAACTTGCAATGGCGTAACAGATATGTTGTATGATGGTATAAAGTACTATATGCCTTATTTTAATTCAATAAGTAAATCATAACTGATATGGCCGAAACTGCTGTACAGAAAAGGGAAGCAATTTTTGCATTTGGGAAGAAGGAACGCAAGTTACTTACAGATCCACTAAATGATAACAATCCTATTACTGTTCAAGTACTTGGTATCTGCAGCGCACTTGCTGTGACCACTTTACTTGTACCGTCTATAGTGATATCTGTGGCTGTAATATTTGTATGTGCCTTTTCTAACCTGATCACTTCTCTTTTAAGAAAGTCCATCCCTAAGCAGGTGAGAATGATCGTACAATTAGTAATTATTGCAACCTTGGTGACAGTTGTGGAGCTTACCCTTAAGGCATATAATTATGATGTATATAAACAACTTTCCATTTTTATCGGTCTGATTATTACGAACTGTATAGTAATGGGAAGACTTGAGGCTTTTGCAATGGCTAATAGTCCCTGGAAGTCTTTTCTAGACGGAATAGGGAATGGTGTAGGTTATGGAGTTATCCTGATCATCGTTGCATTCTTCAGAGAATTATTTGGAAAGGGATCTCTATTGGCAGGGTCTCCATTAGAAGTAAAAATTATAGGAGCAACTCCGGAATACTTTATAAATACAGTCGAAAACACAATGTTCGGCTGGTATCAAAATAATAACCTAATGGTCCTGCCGGCAGCGGCCATGTTCTTGATAGCTGTTCTTATCTGGGTACACAGATCGAAAAACACCAAATTAGTTGACATCTCTTAATCCTTTATAAAGTGGAATTAGCAAACGTATTTATCAAAGCAGCATTTATTGAGAATCTAATTCTCTCTTACTTCCTGGGGATGTGTTCTTTCCTGGCAGTATCCAAAACGCTTAAGACAGCTTTTGGTCTTGGACTTGCCGTCATCTTTGTGTTGGGTATCACGATGCCTATCAATTGGCTAATTAATACCTACTTGCTTGATGAAACAGGGATTCTAGGTCAGGATTTGACTTTCCTGAGATTTATATTATTTATTGCGGTCATTGCATCTATGGTACAGTTAGTTGAAATGATTATCGAGAAATTCTCTCCTGCCCTTTACAACTCCTTGGGTATCTTTTTGCCGCTGATAACCGTGAATTGCGCTATTCTTGGTGGGTCCTTATTTATGGTCTCGCGAGAATATAACTTTAGTGAGTCTGTAGCTTTTGGACTTGGTGGAGGATTTGGATGGTTTTTAGCCATTGTGGCTCTGGCAGCTATACGAGAGAAAATAAAGTATTCTAATGTCCCGGCTCCTTTACGAGGTTTGGGCATGGCTTTTTTGTTGACTGGATTGATGGGTATGGCCTTCTTGAGTTTGTTAGGTATAGATCCGGCAGCTATTTCAGGTAATTAATCAAGATATATAAAAGAACACCTATGACAATTTTATGGGCAGTTTTAGTTTTTAGTTCAATTATTCTCGGGCTCTCTTATATTTTGCTTTTCGCTAATAAGAGACTCGTACCACAAGGAGATGTACAAATCGTAGTAAACGGCGATAGTGAAAACCCTCTTCTTGTAAAACCAGGAGTATCCTTATTATCTGCATTATCAGACAAGAATGTATTTCTTCCGTCTGCCTGTGGGGGAGGAGGTACTTGTGCCATGTGTGAATGTCATGTAGATAGCGGTGGGGGTGATGTTCTTCCTACCGAGATGAATCACTTGTCCAGAAAAGAAGCCGCTGAAAATAAGCGACTGGCATGTCAGGTTAAAGTACGAGAAGACATGGAAATCAGGGTGCCTGAAGAAGTCTTTGGTATTAAAAAGTGGGAGTGCGAAGTTATCTCGAATTATAATGTAGCCACATTCATAAAAGAATTTATTGTCAAACTGCCTGAAGGAGAACATCTTGATTTTCAGGCAGGGGGATATATACAGGTAGATGTACCGCCTATCAAAGTGGATTTTGGGAAAGAGATCGACATTACAGCGCACCCTAAATACCATGACAGCCCTGATAAGTTTCAAAAAGACTGGGACAAGTTTAAATTATGGGACTTAAAAATGGTAAACGATGAAGAAGTTTTTCGAGCCTATTCTATGTCTAATCACCCAGCAGAAGGCAATATAGTCTCATTAACTATCAGAATCGCGACGCCTCCATTCGATCGTGTTAAAGGTGGATGGATGGATGTAAACCCTGGCATATGTTCTTCTTATGTGTTCAGTCGAAAACCAGGGGATAAAGTAACAATATCCGGGCCTTATGGAGAATTCTTTATCAAGGAGACACAGAATGAAATGTTGTATATAGGAGGTGGAGCCGGAATGGCACCGATGCGCTCACATCTATATCATTTATTTCAGACATTGAAGACGGGAAGAAAGGTCACTTTTTTCTATGGTGGAAGGACCAAGCAAGAGCTGTTTTATATCGAAGAATTCAGAGAAATTGAAAAACGATTTCCGAATTTCAGATTTGCCGTAGCCCTGGATAATCCGCTTCCTGAAGATAATTGGGTGTTGAAAAAGGATCTTGACGATCCTGAGGGTGATGGGTTCAAGGGATATGTACACCAAGTAGTAATCAAGGAATACTTAAGTAAACATCCTGAACCAGAAGAGCTTGAACTATATTTTTGCGGACCTCCTATTATGAACCAATGTGTTCTTGATATGGCAGATACTTGGGGGATACCAGAGGAAAATGTAGCATTTGATGATTTTGGAGGATAAAAATATATTGATACACTAATCCTGTGTCATAAGAGCCATTTAAGCGAAAGCCTGAATGGCTCTTCTATTTTATGTTTACCATACAATTAAACTAATTTTGGAGGATGACCACTTCTACCACAACACTAAAGGACGGAACGAAAATTCATAAATATGAATGGCTGATTTCTCAGCCTAAAGCACACCTAATGATCGTGCATGGATATGCAGAATATGCCGGACGGTATGACCATTTTGCAAAATATCTAAACCAAAACGGAATTTCCGTGACATCTTATGATCAAAGAGGGTATGGTCTCTCCGAAGGCTTAAGAGCATATATTGACCGATTTCACCTTTATGTGGATGATCTCGAAGAAATGATGAAAGAATGGAATACCGATGAGGTGCCGGCCTTTTTATTGGGACATAGTATGGGGGGAATGGTATGTGTACAATATGCCCTGAATAAAGACATATCACATTTATCCGGACTTATTTCTACAAGTGCAATGCTCGAAATCGATAAGGACCTATCCCCGATATTACAAGCTTTAGCACCATTTCTTGGATGGTTATTTCCAAAACTGCCAACAGAAAAGTTGGATAAAACCTATTTGACCAGATCTCCGGAGGTGCTTAAAGCATATATTAGCGATCCTTTAATATATCAGAAAGGTACGAGGGCTAGAACGGGGGCAGAGATGTTAAAAGCTATAAAGTCAGGTAGCGCCAGGTTCCAGGAAATAAAATTACCC
>JAJCYJ010000078.1 GCA_029262975.1 Saprospiraceae bacterium | reverse complement strand
CGCTAATAAAGCACGGATCTTACTAATGCTGGCTTTGACCGTAACAGATAATCCAGCCAGGATTCAAGAAATATTTAATAAATATTGACGCTTCGTTTGGGGGGGTGCTAAATTCGTCATTAGTTAAGTGATGGTTTCCATCCAATGTGGTTACACCACAGGCGGACAGGTTTAACCCGTTGTTCCTACATTTTCCTTTGGGCAAACGGGGTTAAACCTGTCTGCCGTAGGAAGAACCCCATGTAGAGAATATCTAACGATTATGCCTACCTCAACCTGTGGGCACACGTGGTAGGACCTGTCCACTACAGGAGAAACCCCATGGAGGAGTATATTAACCCATTGTGCCCAAATTGAAAAATGGCACTCGGGATTGCACCCTTATTTAAAAGAACAAAACCCACATCAGATGGCGACATTTTTGACCAATTCAAAAATGGTGACAACTGATAACGCGATATTCTTAAATGACAACCACATATTAATATTCTGGATGCTTTTAAAATCGATCGTACCTTTATTGATCTATCAAAAATTCTTAATCCCTATTCCGCCTTTTCTTTCTCCAGCAAATAATGACCATAAACATCATCTGAGCGATATATTCCGTCTTTTATAATGATGATACTATTATCATCCATCCATGTTTGATTTCCGATATAGTTGTCGAGATGTGTCACGTTATCATCCTTGATCAGTGTCAACCCTTCAGATGAATTGCTGACTTCAACCGTGAATGTTCTGCCTCTCACTTGTCCTGTATACTTACCAGTTACACTGTCAGGGTCGATATCAAGATCGACTGTAGGATATGACTTCTTATCCAATAACTGCCACGTTATTTCATTTGCGAAATATCCTGCACCATTGGGTCCTGTTGTATTTACCAGGCATATAATATAAAGATTGCTATCCGGAAAATATCTCGTGTCAGAAAGAAAACCATTAATGCCCCCGCCATGAGCAATAGTTCGATGCCCGAAATTAGAAAAATTACCTACACCACTTGCATAACGGATAGCAGTACCATCGTTTAATGTTTGAGGCTCTGTCAGTAATTTGTAAAGCGCTTCACCCAATAAATCCTCTTCATGTACGGCTTTCATCCATTTGTATAAATCTTCGGTAGTGCTGCATAGTGATCCGGCTGCATAAGGCCATGTGTGATCGAGGTATTGCTTTTGCATTAATCCATCAGGAGAATAGCCATACCCGTAAACTTTGTTTTTTACAATTTTAGAAGTGCTGCAATAATGAGTATTGTTCATACCCAACGGGCTGAAAAATTGATCTTGCAAAAAATCTTCATAAGACATACCCGATACCTTTTCTATAATTAATCCAAGGAAATAGTAAGCCGAATTATTATAAATCAACGCTTCACCTGGTTCGAATAGAAATTCATTTTGTTCAATCAGACGGACCAAAGTATCCCTCGGATATGAGTGAATAGCGAGCTGCCAGAATTCAGGTATCTCCGTATAGCTGGGGATTCCTGACGTATGATTTAATAATTGTCCAATCGTTACTTTCCTGCCTTTTGTGTCATAATCCATATAGTCCGTGAAATCATCCAGGAGGGCGATTTTACTTTGTCCCACTAATTTCAGGATGGCCGCCGCCGTAAATTGTTTTGTTACAGAACCAATTTCGAAAATAGGTACGTCCGGCATTGGAGCTGAAAGTTCGAGACTGGCAAATCCATAGGACGTATCCAACAATACTTTATTATTCATAACCACTTTGATAGCACCTCCTGCAAGATGGGCGCTGTCAATATGTTGTACGAATAGATCCGTTGCAAAATCTGTTATCGCTTTATCGCCAGTTACCTGTGTTGTTTGCTTACAATGAATAAATAATAAGGATAAAGAGAGCAGGATAATGGTGTGGATTTTCATGCTGGCTGTTTATGTAAAAGTAATATAGTTATCCATTATTGATTATTAAAGCTTGATTTGGATCATTCAGTTTTTGGTATAAACCCATGATCAGTTTAGGTTTTACCGATTGAGCCTGTATTTTCTGGTGGGGTCACGGCGTTGATCCTCTCCGCCTCAGGAGGAAATCCTGGGTTAAAAAGCACAAACCCCACATCAGTTGGCGACATTTTTGATTTATTCAAAAATAGTGACAACTGATATTGCCCGCCTTCATTTCACCAATGCCAAAAGACCTCTTATACCTCAAATGCCCAATAGAGCATGAATAGAACAATTTATACTAAATTGCTGTCCCATATTAATCCTCTAATATTTATAATTCACACATTATGTTGCGACAATTAACTCTTTCGATTTATCTCATAGCTGGCGTTGCTTTCACCCTGCAGGCACAAGACCACGCTATATTCACCGAAGAATTTGAAAATAATATAACCTCCAGGATAGAAGGAGGAGTCAATGTAGGTATCGTAATTGGTGTCATTGACGGTGAAAAAGTTTCCTACCGTAGCTACGGTGTTAAGTCAATGGAACACAAAGAACCTGTTGACGAAAATTCTGTT
Organism: Saprospiraceae bacterium; assembly: GCA_029262975.1. Classification (GTDB taxonomy): domain Bacteria; phylum Bacteroidota; class Bacteroidia; order Chitinophagales; family Saprospiraceae; genus JAJRXG01. The sequence continues at coordinate 620 of JAJCYJ010000078.1, read as the reverse complement.
TTTGAAATTGGATCTATTTCAAAGACATTTACTGGACTACTACTTGCAGATCGAGCCGTAACCGGAAAATTAAAACTAACGGATCCATTGCAGGATTACTTGCCAGACGGAATTACAGCACCCACTCGAAATGGAGATTTTATAAAATTAGTTGAAATGTCCAATCATACATCCGGACTACCGCGATTACCGACCAATTTCTCACCTGCTAACCAGGGAAATCCTTATGCTGACTATACTGAAGAGCAATTATATGCTTTCCTAAACGGATATACATTGACCCGAGATATCGGTTCGGAATATGAATATTCTAATTATGCTGTTGGTTTATTGGGTCATGGCCTGGCTGCCCAGGAAAAAATGTCCTACGAAGAATTAATGAAAAAAGTAATTACAAAACCATTGGGCATGAAGCTTACAGGGATTGCTTTCTCTCCGGAAATGACTAAAAACCTGGCATATGGTCACAGTGGCAGTGTCCAGGTTGAAAATTGGGATCTGCCAACATTAGCTGGTGCAGGTGCTATTCGTTCGACCGCTGCAGATATGGTAAAATATATAAAAGCAAATATGGGTTATGGCCCGGAAGCATTATATCAAAAGATGCAATTGACACATAA
>JAJCYJ010000077.1 GCA_029262975.1 Saprospiraceae bacterium | reverse complement strand
CATCAGAGAAGAAGCAAATTTCTCTAACAATATAGAGAATGGCGCTTTCTCTGAATATCACCCAAATGGCATAATCAAGTGGTCCGGCCAATTCTTGAATGGAGATAATGAATTTGGTGAATTACAAGAATTTGATTCCTCTGGCTTATTAATTAGAAAGATGTTATGTGACAGCCTGGCAATATGTCGTACCTTTTGGACCCTCAAAGAAGGAGATATTTCAAGTCAATGACAATTAATAAAATAGACATCTGCGTAAAATATTTGGCTACAGTAAGTGTGTTTATTTTCTTTAATTACTCTTACTCCTTTGCTCAGATCGGTGGTCTATACACGTATGACTTTCTAAACCTATCTCCCTCCGCGCGCGCCACTGCTTTATCAGGATATACTATAGCTATAGCAGACGAAGATATTGCTCAAGCCTTTGCAAACCCTGCTCTCATAAATGAAAAAATGTCTCATCATATTTCTATAAATCATAATTTTCATTTTGCAGATATATCCTATGGTAACATGGCTTACGGTTTAAATCTGCCAGGAAAAGACATCTCAATTATGGTAGGGGGTAGTTATATAAATTATGGGTCATTTAAGCGAGCAGATGTTTTCGGAAACCTTAACGGCACATTTTCGAGTTCAGAATCTGCTTTTATAATAGGGGCAAGTAAGCAATTGGACGAAAGGTTACGCATGGGATTGAATATAAAATATGTTCATTCCAGATTTGACACATATGGATCCTCAGGTATAGGTGCCGATCTTGGTGTTCATTATTTTAATCCTCAAAAAAGATCAAATTGGGCTATAGTTTTAAAAAACATTGGCGGCCAATTATCGTCGTTTGATCTCAAGAAAGAAGCTTTCCCTTTCGATTTACAAATTGGTTTTGCGAAACGACTGGCTCATCTGCCATTCAGGTTTATGATCACAGCGCACCACTTGCAAAAATGGAATTTGCGTTCGACTCTGGACGATAGAAGTAATAATATTTTTATAGGACAAGCATCTTCATCTATCTCAAATTTTTCAAAGACAGTTGATAATTTCTTTAGACACCTGGCCTTTGGTGGAGAACTTCTTATCGGACAAAATGAGGTTGTCAGAATTAGGTTGGGGTATAATCATTTAAGAAATAAAGAACTTTCAGTAGATGGGATTAGAAGTCTGAGTGGATTTAGTTTTGGTTTTGGCATTAAAGTTAAAAGGATGCAATTTGACTATGGTGCAGGACGGTATCATCTGGCCGGTGGTGTCAATCATCTAAGTGTATCTTTTGATCTCGACTCACTATTTGGAAAATTATAGTCTATTCATTATAATTCATTAGACTTCTTAGATCAGGAAAAGTGTTTACGTAATATACATACTGATCCTTTGAAAGTCTTTGTCCGTTATAATAAGCAACTACCTGTGCATCTGTGATACCAAGACGATCCATATCTCTTTTTACGTTTAAGGCTTCGATATAACTATCGTACAAACCTATTGAATAAACGTACAGTCCGGTATGCTCATCTTCTTCGACTATTGTATCGTTGAAGAGATCGAGAGCCATCCCCCTGTACATTTGTCCTACCACAGCTATTTGAATTTTGTACGTTATTGCATCTTCAATTAGTGTCGTGTATAATTCAAATTTCTTATTTGCTATATGGGGCGGAAGCTCTGGTGGAATTCTTTCTAATTTTACGTTTTGCTTATCGTAGTTTGAAAAATGGATTTCAATTCTGGAATTATACTTGTTAGCATATCTTATATCTCCTCCCTCCTTTTCACTCTTTGCTATTGGATAATTATCTGCGAAACCTTTTATATGGATTCTGCTGTCATTTATACCTTTTCTTACAAAATACTGTTCTAACCTCTCAGCTATTTTTAACGATGAGAATAATTTATATTCTAAAATTCCATCTTCAGAGGCATGACAATTAAATGATATTTCTATCGACGGAATCGACGTCATCAGTTCAACCAACTTATCAATTTCCTTTTGATTTTTATCATTAATTAAATCAATTCCCGAGGAATAAAAAATGGGCTCGAACGCTAATTCAATATTTTTGTCTTGATGCAAATTCAATGTGCTGCCAGAAATAGCTTCTTTGCCAATGACTACAGTGTTGCTATCTAACAGAAAATCTTCTAAACTTTCTTTTGCAACTTTATCCGGATAATTCGGAATTTTATAATCTAAAAAAGCAATCTGTTCCGGTGTGAAACTTGAAGCGCCTCGTTTTTCTTTAAATCGAACGACATACAAATCAGTTCCTCCATATGAGTTTTTCCGATCAGAAGAGAGCATTGCTGTAAGTCCATCATATGACAAACTGAAATGTGTATCATCTCCAGGAGCATTAATAGGGATACCCATGTTTTCAGGCTTTCCCCATTTCTCAGCTTCATATAAGTAGCTACTAAAAAAAACATCATATCCACCAATACTTTCCTCTCTATTCGAACTAAAGTATAATTCTGATCCGTCAAAGCTCAGATAGGGGCTTGTCTCATCAAATGAACTATTGATTTCAGGTCCAAGATTTATGGGTTTTGACCATATTTGATTATTGAAAATCGACGCATAAATGTCATATCCACCATAACCCTGAAGATCCCTGCTTGCAAATAAAATCACTTGATCATTATAAAAAAAAACATCACTATTTAAGAGGCTCAAAGTGGTTGGTATATCCAGGGGTTGAGTCCTTGTTTTCTCTCCTATCCCTTTATTAAGATATATTTCGCCAGCATGATCTTTACCTCTATAGAAGTACAAACCATCTGCACTCGGTGTAAATCCAAGTAAAATATCATGATCTCGTTTGTTGATCACATATTTCATCCGCTCTGGCTTCGACCATTCAGAAGATTTATAAGTTGTCCAATACACATCATAATCACTGGCTGACATACTTGATGCAATGTTTGGTCTATTTGAAGTAAAATAATATTTGCCCTCGGTACTTGGGCTCTCGATTAATCCAAGTTCATTATATGCTGTATTAATTCCTCCAGGTAATTTCTCTATTATAGCAAGTGGACGTTTGTAAGAAAGATCTAGTGCACGGCCACATTGCTTGATCAACTTTCTTATTGACTCTTTGCTAATATCAGAGTCATCTAATTCTCTTAAATATTTCTTGTAGTATTTAGCGGCTGATATAAAATTTCCTTTGTGATGTTGGATTTGACCGGTATAAAAATCAATCTGAGCATTGGTATACCCATATTCCCATGCTCTTTCAAAATCTCGCGTTGCCTTTTCCAATTGATTAATTTCAAAATAACACACACCTCTTTTAAATAGAATCGGTGCACTTCTTTCAATTTTTTCAATTTGATTGTAATAGATGAGTGCTTCCCTGAATCTATCTTCCTGGAATGCTTCATTACCCAATTTTAAAGGATCCTTTTGCGCTGATAGCTGGAAGACACATATAATTAACAAAAGGAATGTGAAGGAAAATTTCTGACTGCTATAATGGTCGGTTGACGTCAAATGTCTCAATATAATGTCCTATTCGATTTAAGAATATGCCACCCTGGTATCCATCGATGACTCTATGATCAAACGACAAAGATAGAAACATCATATGACGAATAGCTATTATATCTCCTTCTGAAGTTTCTCTTATAACCGGTTTTTTTTGAATGGCGCCTAGAGCCAGGACAGCCAGTTGTGGTTGTGGTATGATTGGTGTCCCCATAATATTTCCAAAAGTGCCAATATTGCTCACTGTGAAAGTGCCTCCCTGGATTTCATCCGGACTAAGCTGGTTTACTCTAGCTCTTGTAGTTAAATCATTCAGCTTTTTCGTTAACCCTAATAGATTGAGTTCTCCGGCATTTTTTATAACGGGCACAATTAGATTACCATTCTCCATCGCAGTAGCAATGCCGATGTTAATTGACTTTTTAATATATATTTTCGTGCCATCAAATGTGGCATTAATTCCAGGAAAATCAATAAGAGCTTTAATTACGATCTCCGCGAATATTGGAGAAAAGGTCAATTTTTGACCAAATTTAGATTTGTACTCTTCTTTGGCATGATTTCGCCAGTTCACTAGCCTGGTTGCATCAGCTTCGATAAAAGAAGTTACATGTGCCGCTGTATCAATAGAATGCTTCATATGCTCAGCAATCACCTTCCTCATTCGACTCACCTCGATTACTTCGTCCGACACGGTTTGAGACGTTACCTTATCTTCCTTTACATCTACACTCGGCTCCGAAAGTTTAGGAGCAGAAAATTCAGTGTCTTGACTTATTGATTTATAACTAGTCGTTTGTGCTCTTTTTAAACTAGACGAAGCCTCAAGTTTTAGCAGATCTATATAATTTAATATATCGAACTTGGTAACTCTTCCGTCCGCACCACTTCCATTTAATTTGTTTAATTCACTTACAGTAATACCTTCTGCTCGGGCAATATTTCTGACAAGTGGACTGTAAAATCTACCATCAACATGGCTTGGGATTTGAGTAGTCAAGCTCCTTCTGGTTAGCGGAATCGGTGTTTTTACCTTGTTTACATTCGGGATATGCTCCAAAGGCACAGTACGTTCAGAAACATCAGCTCCTGGTGAACTTTTCTCTTTTTGATCCGGAATCGAATTTGCCTCGTGAACTTCTAATATCTTTTCTTCTTGACCTCCTTCTTCTGAATCTATAAGTGCAAGAGTCGCTCCAACTGCTACAACCTCTTCAGAATGATGTAATATTTTCTTTATTACACCGGAAACAGGTGATGGAATTTCAGAATCAACCTTGTCTGTAGCGATTTCAAGGACAGTTTCATCAGCTGCTACAGAATCTCCCTCATTCTTTAGCCAATTGATAATAGTAGCTTCAATAATGCTTTCGCCCATTTTCGGCATTATCAGTTCAACTATGGCCATATTATGATTTCAAAATATTGATGTGCAAAGGTAGAACAATGGATTGAAAGGATATGAAACAAGGAGCTGTAAAAGGATTTTTATAACTCCATCAAGAATAATCGTAGCTGGTTTAATGCAGTAATGGCTGTGTATCTAATATTCAGATCTCTATTTTTTATTAAGTGAAGTTTCTTAGTGATTGTTTTCTCCTTGTTTCCTACGGCTATCCATATAGTACCTACTGGTTTTTCCACTGTACCCCCGCCTGGTCCAGCTATACCTGATACCGCTACGGCAACATCTAACTCTAAATTTTTAAGCAGGCCTTGCACCATCTCAACCACAGTTTGCTCGCTTACAGCACCATGTAAGGCTAACGTATCTGGTAAGACATCAAGAGCACTAATTTTCACATTATTGGAATAAGCTATAATTGATCCTTTGAAATATGCTGATGATCCCGGTATAGAGGTAATCAACTGAGCAATATATCCTCCTGTACAGCTTTCAGCAGTACCAATCTTTATATTTTTATCAACCGCCAGGACACCAATTGCTTCTTCTATTTTTTTATTTCCAATCGATACAACCGCTGTGCCTAATCGATCAGCAATTCTGCTTCCGAAGTACTCTTTTTGATCTGATAAATATTTAGCATCTGTCCCCATAGCAGTAATTCTTAGTTTAACAGAAGCTATACCCGGGAGATATGCTATATTGAGTTGGTCAGGAAATTCATCTATCAGATCTTCAATTCGTTCTTCTATATATGTTTCTCCTAATCCTGCGGTCTGAATAATATAATGCTGGATGTGCTGCTCTGGATTTAATGCGGCTATCCTGGACAGGCCTAAATCTTCCATAATGCCCTTCATTTCAGAAGGCACTCCAGGCATACTTAAGAGGATTTTCTTTCCTTCCTGAATCCACATTCCAGGAGCAGTTCCCCTGTTATTCTGTAGTAAATTGGCTTTCGTTGGCATAAAGGATTGCTCTCTATGTGCTTTCGTTGGCTGTCGATTTGTCCTTTCAAAATATGATTTGATCCGGTTGAAGGTCACTTCGTCAAAAGTTAGATTATCATTAAAGTATTCTGCTATCACACTTTTTGTAATATCATCTTTTGTTGGTCCAAGGCCACCAGTCACTATAACCATGTTCGCCTCCTGATATGCATAATTTAATCCATTAATTATTGCATCTCTTTTATCTCCAACTGACAACTTTAATACAACCTGTACACCTATTTTATTGAGTTGCTGTCCTAACCACGCAGAGTTAGTATCAATTGTTTGACCATTGAGTAATTCATCTCCAATGGTCAGTAATGCCGCTTTCATCCTATAGTTTATAATTATATAATCAATGAGATATCGCCATGATTAAATATGTCGACTCTTCCATTTTGTTCGATTCGAAGTCTGCCTATTTTATCAATCCCGATTATTCGCCCTTGAATCTTCTCTTCACCATGAGAAAATGAGTTGGATTCATTTATGCCATAAAGATTTTTATGATAATCATCCCACATAGATTTAGGTTGAAACCTCAGAATTTTATAATAATTATCCATCTCTGAGCAGATTTGATCTATTATTAGTGGGATTCGTAAATGATTACCAGATTCCTTCTTGAGAGAAGTTGCGTTGGGAATACCTGAGGGCCATTCTTCCTGGTTTACATTCAAGCCAACACCGATGATCGAATATCTTATTTTATCAGTTTGAATATAGTTTTGTATTAATATCCCTGCTACTTTTTTCTTCCCAATAAAAATATCATTTGGCCATTTGATTGTAACATTTTTACAATAGGTAGCCACAATGTTTTTGACGGTAAGACCAGTTGCTATATTTAACCAAAATTGATCTTCAATTTTTATAAATATAGGTGAGACAATCATAGACATCATGACATTTTGTTGCTCTTCACTATTCCAGATTCTTCCATACTGTCCCCGACCCTGAGTTTGAACATCAGTTGTGATAACCATTCCTTCTTTGGCAACTCCCTTGTCGATTAGTCGTTTAGCTTCGGCATTCGTCGAATCTAGTTGGGAATAGTGAATATGCTCCGCTCCTATAATCTTTTCAGAAGACATCATAAGTAGACATCGTGTGCTGACTAAGTGCTATAATTACTATGAGCATATCTCCCCGCAAGTGCTTTATAGCACGACTTACCGCATTTCGAAGAGATTGGTATTTCATATCTAACAATTCAGCGATTTGCTCGTAATCGAGCCCCTGGTAAAATCTTAAATAAAGGATTTCTTTTTGCTTGCTTGTAAGCTTTTCAAAGGCCCTCTTGAGTTTTTGTGATTGTTCATCACTAAGCTCCTGAGCGACAAGTATCTCATCTATTGCCAATTCTACTTCAAAGGGAACCTGGTCAAAAGAGTCAGTAGATTGAGACTTACTTTCTTTTTTAAGTACGGCTACCACTTTTCTTCTAAGTGCTGCCGACAAGTACCTTCTGATGGAGTCTGTAGGTCCAAGCTTGCTGTGTCTCTGCCAGATTTCTACAAAGAGGTCATGTATACAATCTTCAACTAGTGCGCTACGTGAGAATATTTTACGCCCATAATTATACAGATACTCAAATTCTTGATTGTAAATGATCTGCAGGGCTGATTTCATCCCATTTCTCAATTGATCCCACAGTTCTTCGTCTTTTAATGAGGGCATATATTCAGTGTCTTCAATACAAAACTACAAGATCACCACGTAAAGTCTATTTCTTTGTAGAAATGTCTTAAACTAAAGCCGAATAAAGCTCTTCGCGTTGCGCTCTTACTTTTTCTGATCTGATGTAATCATCAAAGGACATCAATTGGTCAATTATTCCAAAGGGCGTCAGTTCAATAATTCGATTACATGCTGTATCCAATAATTGATGATCATGAGAAGTCATGATTAAATTGCCTGGAAATTCTTTGAGCGCATTATTGAGCGCAGTGATAGATTCGAGATCCAAATGATTTGTTGGTTCATCCAACAATAAAAAATTAGGATTCTTAAGCATAATCTTGGATAACATACAACGAACTTTTTCTCCCCCCGAAAGCACTCCAGATTTTTTGTAAACCTCTTCTCCGGAAAACAACATTCGCCCTAAAAATCCTCTGACAAACTGTTCATCTTTGTCATCCGAATACTGACGCAACCAATCCATTAATTCAAGATTTTGCTCAGCTGCAAAAAATGAAGAATTTTCATTTGGTAAATAGTCCTTAGTAATGGTTTGACCCCATTCAATAATACCTGAATCAGGTTTATCTTTCCCACTCAGAACCTGATAAAATGCCGTTATAACTGAAGACTCCCTCGATAACAATGCAATTTTATCTCCCTTATTCATGATAAAATTTACATCCTCGAATAAGACAGTACCATCTTCAGATTTTTTCGATAAATGTTCTACCTTAAGAATTTGATCGCCAGGAAGTCGTTCAGGTTTGAAGTGTATAAATGGATATTTTCTTGTAGAAGGTTTAATATCTTCCAAACTCAGTTTTTCTAGAGCTTTTTTGCGACTTGTTGCTTGTCTGGATTTTGATGCATTAGCCGAGAATCTCTGAATGAATTCCATCATCTCCTTTCTCTTTTGCTCGACCTTTTTATTCTTATTAGCCATTTGCTGAGCCATTAATTGGCTTGACTCATACCAAAAAGTATAATTTCCAGAATAAATCCGGATATGATTAAAATCAATATCTACCATATGGGTACAAACCATGTCTAGAAAGTATCTATCGTGAGATACTACGATTACCAGGTTTTTAAAATCAGCAAGAAAATCAGACAACCATGTAGCCGTCTCAGCATCCAGATCATTGGTTGGTTCATCAAGAAGTAAAATATCGGGGTCTCCGAATAGAGCCTGGGCCAGAAGAACTTTTACTTTTTGCGATCCGTTGAGCTCCTTCAATTGTTTGTAATGGTGCTCTTCAGCTATCCCCATATTACTTAAAAGTTCCGCTGCATCGCTTTCGGCCTCCCATCCACCCATTTCGCCATATTGATTTTCAAGTTCAGCAGCCTTCAGGCCATCAGCTTCGGTTGCATCGGGATCCATATAAATGGCATTCTTCTCAAGCATAATATCATACATGATTTTATGCCCCATCATAACCGTATTCAGTACCTGCTCCTCTTCAAATTCAAAGTGATCCTGTTTTAATACGGCCATTCTTTTTCCTGGCTCCAAATTCACCGTGCCATGAGACGCGTCAATTTCTCCAGAGAGGATTTTTAGGAATGTGGACTTTCCTGCTCCATTAGCTCCAATTACACCGTAGCAGTTACCTGTCGTAAATTTCAAATTTACTTCGTCAAATAAGATCCTTTTTCCATATTGCAATCCGAGATCTGAAACTGAAATCATAAACTAGTCTTTTCTTTTTGAAAACGGGTGCAAAATTAATACTTCGAGAGGACAAATGCTGATTC
>JAJCYJ010000076.1 GCA_029262975.1 Saprospiraceae bacterium | reverse complement strand
CAATTATGGACAGATAGCTGTGGAAAGCTCTGATAACAAGGTGGGGATCGGACACCTTACACCACTTTATGATGTACATGTAAAAGCAGATGTGTTTAATGTAGAGTCTAAATCAGGAGCAAATAAATTATTTTTGAACGGAGCAGGAAACTTGGGACTTGGAACAAATACTCCCGGGGCAAAATTCGATATGTTTTCGTACGGGAACACATTTGCAAAAATGACATCGGCCTTCTCTGGAGGACTTTGTGGCTTCCAAATTGACAATAGTGGTGCGAATAGCCAGGGCAGGATCTTTTTTACGTTAGGAGGTGTAACTTCAGGAGGCATATTTTATAATCATAAAAATGGAGGAGCATCTCAGGATATGGCTTTTGACGTTGCCGGTACGCTTCCAGAATTAGTTATTAAAGGAAACGGAAATATTGGTATTGGGACACTTACTCCTAATGCCAGATTGGAAGTAAATGGTTCTGTTCGGATTACTGGCCTTTTGACTGATAACAATGCCACACAATTGGGAATTGACCCTGATGGAGACCTGGTAAAGATAAATTCCTCTGCCTTAAAAGTGAATATAGAGCAAGAGCGGAAGTTAGAGCAATTGCAAATTCAATTAACGGATCAAAAAATATTAATCGAAAATCTTTGGAAGGAAAATGATGAACTGAAAGGTCAGATCATCTCAAATGACGCGTTTAAGAAAATCCAGGAAAGTCAAAATAACTTCAAGTTAGAACTTGCCGAAACCCGTCAGATGTATGACGACTTAGTGACTAAAATTGAGCTACTATTTCAATGTGTTAATTGTGCAAGTTCATTTGGACCAATCAGACAAATCAACGAAAGTTCGGAGCCGATGTTCAACCTTTACCCAAACCCGGCACAAGGGGCATTAACTATTAGTTCATCACAAAACATAGATGTAGGTTATCATTTGATTATCAGCGATAATTTTGGAAGAAAGATTTTGGCGCAACCGCTACAAGAAAACATTACAACAATTGATATCTCAGAACTCGCCTCAGGCTTATATAATGTGTCTTTCTTAGATGATAATGAGATTATCGAGTATGCACCTTTAATGATTGTTAATTAAGATGACTCAGTTTTTAATTTCTCTAATCATTTTTTTAACCCGGTCCACTAATCGTTCAGATGATAACTTCTCGCGTAACCGGTCCACCACAATAGGAAATGAAAAAGGTGTAAAGTTATTTGGTTGAGTGATAATAATTTTCTGATTTTGAATGCGATTTAATGAACTACGAAGACGCGACTCTTCAAATTGAAAAGTCATGACTTCATCATATGTTTGTAAATACAATAAATTGTCAGGATCATATGATCTGAACACATCGAAAATTAACGAAGAGGATGATTGTAGATGACGTTCCTTTTTATACTTACCTGGATAACCTTGAAAAATCAGCCCTGATATCTTGGCGATGTCCCGAAACTTACGTCGAGCCATCTCTATTGAATTCAGACTATTTTGAATGTCCAGCACTAAATTTTTAGTACTAAATAATTCATGTGTAAGAACTGATAAATTTACATCCTGATCACTGAGTAACTCGAAGCCATAGTCATTCATGGCAATGGTAAATGTGATATTATACCTTTCCGAAATTCTTTGTGCCAACAAAGCCCCCATTCCCTCATGAACATATCGACCTTCAAATGGATAAAATAATACATGACAACCTTCTTTCGAAGAAAAATATTCGATGAGAAATTCATGCTCATTTGGCAGATGAGACTGTTCGGCTTGTTGATCCAATAGAGGAGTTAATACGTCTAGCTCAACCTCTTCTATAATGTTGTGTGTATAGTTATTTAGCTTTTCTCTTATTAACTGAGACAAAGTAGAAGAAAGAGGCACCCGTCCTCCCATCCACGAATGAACTCTTGCTTTTTTCTTCTTAGATTTTCTCACTTGAACTGTCATATCTTTTATTCGAATATATTCAAGTGTTTGACCTGCGAACCAAAAGACATCCCCTGGAGACATGGATGAGACAAAGTATTCTTCTATACTTCCTAGTCTTCTACCATTTACAAAAGCCACGTTAATTGATGAGCTTCCAACAATTGTCCCGATTGACATTCGATGCTTTCTTGCAATTTTTCTATCAACAACTCTGAATATCTTGTTGTCTACAATAACTTTTTGATATTCATTATAAGCACTTAATGATGAGCCACCAGTGACAAGAAAATCGAGTATTTGCTCCCATTCTTTGCGCTCTATAGAAGCAAAACAAAAAGTATTCTTTACCTCATTAAAAATCATTTCTTCCTCAAACCCATCTGATACAGCAAGCGTCATAAGGTATTGGATTAAGACATCATATGACCGAATAAAAGGGATTCTTGGTTCTTGTATCCCTCTTGCGATCGCAGTTCTAAGAGCCCCGCCTTCAATTATTTCAAGACTATGTGTCGGCACAAAATATATCTTACTTACAGCAAGAGGGCGGTGTCCACTTCTTCCTGCTCGCTGGACAAACCTGGAGACTCCTTTAGGGCTGCCGATCTGGACAATAGAATCAACTGGTCTAAAATCAACACCAAGATCAAGACTGGAGGTGCTTACAACTGCTTTAATCCGACCTTCATGAAGTGCATCTTCAACCCATTCTCGAATTTCCTTGCTAAGGGAGCCGTGATGCATAGCAAGATTACCTGCTAATGTTGGATCAACCTCCAGAAGCTTGTGATACCAGATCTCGCATTGAGCTCTTGTATTTGTGAAGAGAATAGTTGATTGACTTTTATTTATTATTGGGATTACTCTTTCTAATAACTTCAAACCCATGTGCCCTGTCCATGGATATTTTTCTATTTCATCCGGCAAGATAGTTTCTACAGAGATGTGTTTTTTAATATTGGACTTGATAATCACTTTCTTGTTTTTATCAAAACCTGGGCCTAAAAGTATTTCTGAAGCTTGATCAATATTCTCAATTGTTGCACTGATTCCCCAGACTTTTAAGGCTTGTCTTATGCCGCGAAGTCTAGAGATTGCCAATTCCATCTGAACACCCCTTTTTGAACCCATCAGTTCGTGCCATTCATCTACTACAACCGCATTAAGTGATTTAAAATATTGAGCGTACCCCTTACTTGCTATGATTATGTGCAAGCTTTCAGGAGTTGTTATTAATATTTCGGGAGGATCAGACAGCTGTTTTTTGCGTTGTGCAGTTGAGGTGTCTCCAGAACGAACTTCTACCCTCCAGTCCAAATCAAGGCCCTCTATTGCTCTTTGACAACTTATTTGGATTTCTTTTGTCAAAGCACGAATAGGTGCTATCCAAATTGCGCGAAGACCTTTTTTAGATTTAGAGGTATCGGTTAAAGCTTCGATCAAAATAGGAATAATCAAAGAATAAGTCTTTCCAAATCCAGTAGGAGCGTTTATCAACCCGGAATATCCTGTTAAGTATTTGTGCCATGCCTTTTTCTGAAATTGAAAAGGATTCCAGTTATTTGCTGAGAACCAGTCCAATCCTGCCTGAATATTGGTATCTATATATTCATTCGACATAAAAATTTTTAATGCGTTTTTTCATTCTGATTCGATTCTGCCCCAAACATCCCAAAATTTAATTTTCATCATTTCTATTTTTCAATATATAACTTATGACAAACCATAAATATGACTTTTAACTCTAGCAATTTGAATTTTTTAAACTTGTTACAATTCGTTAAAATATTTAATACAAACTGTCATTTAACATAACACCTTATCCGTGGATACAACTATAGAATAGCAAAATTTGACACACACCACCGCAATAAACTATTTTATTAAATACTGATTTATTAAACGATTTAAATAATGTGAACTACTTGGTTGACAAAATCACGAAAAATACATTAGTTTTGTTATTTGTAACAAGAACTACTATATTCGAACATCTTTAACAAGATAAATTTAGTTAGAGAATTGATGCGTACCTATTTCGTAAAAACAGACCAAATTTATCAAGACCTCGATTGATTAGAATGATGTTCTTTTTTAGAAATCTTAATCACGGAACGGATAAACTTGATCTAGCATTATTTAATCAAGAGATAGGAGTTTTTATTAAAGAAATTGTCTTAGTTGTTTGATATGTGAAGGAATCTGCATCAATTTACATAGCCAAATTATAAAACATTTTTGTCTGACCAAAGACTTTGCTAATTCTCTTAATAAGACTTGAAGCTTAATATGAGGAAAGCGATTCAAAGAAATGCCAGGCTTGCAGAATCTGTTTTCGAATCTATCACTTCCTTGATAGTCGTTACTAATGAATTAGGGATTATTCTCTATTTAAATGACAAATGGAGAGAATTATCGAAAAACAATGGTGCTAATAAAGACGTAACGATTGGCATAGGGCTTAATTATATTGAAATATGCTATAACGCAAAAGGTCCCAATAAAGAATATGCACAAAAGTGCGCCAGTGGTCTGGAAAAAATACTTTCGGAGAAGTTGACTTTTTTTGAAATTGAATGTCCTTGCCATGGCCCCAATGGCATTGAGTGTTGGTATCTTCTTCGCATAGTGCCGTACAATTTACAGAATGATGAAACAGGGGCAATCATTACGCATATAGATATTTCAAAAATTAAATTTGATTTAATTAAACTTCAATCCCAGTGTCATGAGTTAGAGGAGCGTCTGGAGAAAAAAAAGAAAAAGAACACGCAGAAATCTAAAAAACTGAAAGCGACACGCACACAGTTAGCACAATTGGAACGCAAAGCAATTCTCGATTCGCTTTTGATGCATACTGACGATAAGTCTGTCTTTTCTGATAGTATTGTTATAGATAGCGATTCTTTTGTACACAAGGCACATTTGAAATCAGGTAAAAAAGGATTACATAATGATTGGGTGACAGATTTTATATCTATAGTAAACTCAACAGACTCCATCACTTTTTCACCGCATCAAAGAAGTTTGTTAAAAGTTCGCTGGTCAAGGCTCACGTGCCATACATTGCTTTTGCTTGGTTTGCGAAAACCTGCCATCTCACTATGTCACAAAATATATAATTGGTCAATTAAAACAGAGCTATACGAAATTGCATCTGACATGGCTTTCGAAATGGCCAGACATTATACATTGTATGAATGCAATGCTGAAATAGGAAATACTTATTGGAATTTATATTTAAAGGCTAAATATAAATGCAATGTCTCTCGAGATACTTTGTATAAGTGTGCTGAATTTCTAACAACATTCAAAGCAGGAGACCAAATACCATTAGAGTTAGAAAAGTCAATTGATGATACAATTGAAAAACTGGAAAAAAAAGAGGGTAAAAATATCTCTCACGACTTTTTACTTCTTCTTTATTTGCTGAAAATATATAGATCAGAAAGCCAATTAGATTTTAATAAATCTATAGAGATAGCTAAAAAAGGATATGACTTTTATGATATGCTCATCGGAGATCATTTGGATGAAAAGCTGATGTTTCTGACATATATAATGTCTGCGCAGAATGTACTAGAGAATTATCAAGAAGTGTTGGGTTATACTGATTTGGTTAACAAAATTGGAGAAGGAAGCCCTTATTATGCTAAATGCGTGCTTCATTTAATAAGGGCCGCTGTAAATATGAAGGATTATAATTTAGCTTTTGAATATAGTAATCTAAAAGGACTAGTTAATTCTGCTGACGAAGAGATAATGTCCAGGAGGCAATTATATCTAATGTATGCTTTCCTCTTGACAAAGCAGTATGAGAAGATAAATTTCAATAGCATCATTTCTTCAAAAAGAAACGGAAAGATGTCTATAGCGATACGTATTGTTCATTTATGGAAAAACTTAATGGATAATGTAGATAGCAGCCGAATTGTCTTATCGAATAAAAAATGGATTCGAAGAAAAAAAGATAAATCGACAAGATCTATTGTGTTCATAAAACTGCTTTGTGTCTACGAATTAAAGATTACAAACCCAGAACTATTTTATGAAAAATCTGAAATGCTCCTAAAGGAATTAAAATCTTTACCTCCAGAGGGATATAACTTTGAAATAATCAATTACGAAATTGCTTGGGATGCTATTTGCAACCAATGAATAGCGCAATTTCGGAGGCTTACTGATTCGGCAAATCATTAAATTTAGTAAGGGTTTTTACAAGATTTCGTAAAAACTCATTTTCCTTTTCTAGGTGCTTTAAATATTTATTAATGTCACCTACGTCACGCACATTTCTACCTTCAAAAATTGGCCCTTCACTAGTCTCTAAAAAACTATAGGATACATTATGTTTTTTATGAAAATATACTTTGGCTTTTTTAGGCAGACTGTCCCTGTTGCACCAATTACTGATAGCTTGCAAACTCACACCAATTGACTTCGAAACTTCAGACCTGGAAAGAGATAGTTCTTGCAATAATGTATTAAGAATCTTTTCTGTTTTCTTCACACTAAAATTTAGGAGAATATATTATTATGTGAAAAATGGGTAAAATGATTTGGTGGCGCAAAGATATAAATTATCACATATTAATTAGTAATGGTTTACTATTAATCACAGCTGTTTTAGTAATTAGACCACCTCTACTAAAACCATATAATGTGATATTCTTTTTAATTGTAATCAATATTCTAAGAAAATTTTGCGGCAAAATAATGATACAAATAACCAGATTCTTGAGTTTTAAGTCAAATTAATATCGACTCTTTTGATTTCATAGTCTCAAATTGATTTGATTCTGGAATGTGGAGTCAAACAGTGTAAGCGTTGGGCTTTGCACTGAGATAACGTGAACGTTGAGCACTTATTTAATTATTGGAGACCTCAATCCTAAAAAAAAGAAGTGAATAGCCACCCTTCCATTCTGAAGTTCTCTTCTAATTGAGATTATGTGTACTCCAGATGCATCTTCATTCCAGTAGTCAACATCTTCATTAAGGTTTAAGAAACCAAAAATACACTTAATTCACAATTAAGGGGAAAAGAGTCAGACAGGCGTCCTATGTCTTAATAAGAATTAAAAGTGAATCTAAATATATAGATTTGAGCCAACAATGCGCTTGTTTTTGCGAAATATCAATGAGAAAAATAAAAGGAACCACAAAATAATGTGTAAAATGTTTAACATATGTGAAATTTGTATATATTTGTTGTATAATAAAAGAATTGATTCTTAGATGAAATGAGTTAACAATCTCCGATAACTAATAAAAACACAGGTATGAGACAATCTTCAGTATCAGCAGTTATGGATAATGGAGTTATTCAAGATGAAAACTTTAGGATTAGCAACCTTGTTAACGGGACCCTGGCTTTAAAATCATTTTTATGGGCAATCCATTGTGATGCTCGAATATTGATCATAAAACAACTTGTTGAAAGCCCCAAAAGCGTAAAATCATTAAGCCATAATCTTGATGAATTACACAGTGTTATATCCTTTCACCTAAGACATCTCAGAAACAATCAGATAGTAGATTTCACACAAGATGGAAAGGAGAGAATTTACAGATTAAGTGATTCCTTTCTCAAAATTGCTGACCCCATTATGGAATTAGATAAATTGATGAACTACAAAATCTTACGGCGTAGAAACTCGTAAAGAATTTGTTCAATATAAAATTCGTGACAATCTCTAGTACGGAAATTGAATTGCGAGGGCAATTCTAACTTCTCACTTTTCACTTGGAATGGCCCCTCGGCCATTCTAAGTTATCTTACCTTAGGTTCAAAAGGGGCTAATTGAAGCTGAACGTAATGTTTACCTATTCTACTCCATGATTATCAGAAATCAACGACACTAGATGACAAGCTGCATAGGCTCGAGTAGCGTATGTTTTGTCCACAGTCATCACTTCATAGTTTAGCGTAAGGAGCGCTAATAAAAGTGAGAATGACATTCTCGAATACACACTGAACCTTATTTGATCAGTCCAATAATTCTTGCCTGTTTTAAGTATCTTTCAATCCTGGCTATGAGCAAAATTGGCCAATAATGCCTATGTATATTTTAAAAAAAAAATTTATGCAATTAACATAATCATCCGAATCTATTGTCATTAATAAGTCACCAGTCTTCAACCTTATAATTAATTCATAGACGAGCGATAAGGCTAAAATTGGGGAACATTGTATATTTCTAGGTTTGAGCAATTGTATGTTAAATGAGCATTTCTTAAGAAATTGAAAGATGAAACTTAATCCGACTAGAAAACGAATTGCTGGGGTAATTTTCTTTCTAATAAGCTCTATCATCTTTTACTTAATCGCCTACAAGGTTTTTAATATTCCAATCACACATGATGAGACCGCTACAACTGTACATTATAGTAAGTACTCTTTGTGGCAAATTATGATGTACCCGGACCCATGGCCAAACAATCATATATTAAATACGATTCTTTCTAAATTGTGCATCTACCTTTTTGGCAAAGAACAATGGGCCGTACGAATGCCCAATCTTCTATTCTTTATCATTTATTGCATTGGAGCATACCATGCCCTTAAGTCTTTTTTTCCGAAGTACGATGTCTTGTATGTAGGAGGCGTAGTATTATTTTTTGGAAATGTTTATTTGCTAGACTTTTTTAGTTTAAGCAGAGGTTATGGAATATCCAGCGCTTTGGTTTTATTCAGCGCTAGCTTTCTATTATCGGGTTATTATAAATGCAAAAGCAGGGATATTTGGGTGTCCTTTTTAAGTGCCCTTTTTGCCAGTTATGCCAATTTTACTTGTCTGGTTTATTGGGCTTCAATACTTCTTCTCTCCTTCTTCTTCTTCTTCTTTTGCGCTATAAAAGTTCGAAGTTTCAAAAATGGAATAATGAATATGTCAATCCTATGCATTACTTCAATCCTATATTTAGCGCTTATTTTTACGCCAATAAGTAAGATGTCCTTAACCGGTCAATTTGATTATTGGGAAACAGATGGATTCTTCG
>JAJCYJ010000075.1 GCA_029262975.1 Saprospiraceae bacterium | reverse complement strand
GGTAAGAAACCTATGATAACAAATACAGAGTTTAGCAATTTTCGAATTGGAAAATAATGTTATGTATTGAGTACCTATATTTATAAAAACAGACATTCAAATTTTCGAAACGAGATCGGCCTATCGTTTAGCTATCTGAATGACAGATCCAACTCTCATTTCGACTTGAATCGGGTAAGCATATTAACTTATTTCAAAAAATAATTGCGGGTCTTTGATAGCCAATCTTCACTGTTTTCTCATAGAAGATGTCTGCGATAAGTATCATCCTTGCACACTCTTCAACTGATAGACTGAATCAGAATAAGAAGTGTTAATTTTATAATTCATAATAAATATTTACCAAACTGATACCACCACCTCTATTATAGGAGAAATATTAATTAAACCCGTTGAGTGGTTAAATCATATTACATAAATTAGAATTGTCATGCCCGTCTATACACAATTCACTGATTTTTAAAAACAATTGATGATTACGAGACTATTTGACTACCGCTCAACCCGATAATTAAGATTTTTACAATTATAATTTCATATAAAAAGACCAGGTGTCCGGTGCCTGGTCTTTATGTCATTCTAACAGAATGAGCATTCTACTATCTTTCTGATCTCATTTACTAAAATGGATTAAATTATAATTTTATTATTAATGAAATTATCCTTTTAATTTCAAGTGATAAAATAATCTAAATCTCTTCATTTCACAATTCAAGTTATTAATACATCGTCCTTAGTCGCATGATTCTATTTGTGCTACAAGTGTTCCTCCGTCCATTACTTCAAACCCCTCCATCAATGCAATATTATCCTGAGCCTGGAAAGTGGTTGTGCCAAAGTCTTGAACAGTGCCTGTCGACATTATTGAAGTTGCCTGATAAATAGCGACACTTATCGCATCCTGATTGACATTATTATTAGAAAGCAGTAATGGATCACAAGAATCCTGCACCTGATATCCCGGCGTAATGAACAACCAGTTAACAGGGCCTGCTTCATTACCATAAATATCTTTGATACCGGTAAGCGAAACTCTATATGCTCCAGGTACTGCCAGGCTACCCACAGGTATCACCTCGATAGTTCGAGGCGTACATGCCAGAGGTAATGTTGGCAAGGCTTCATTATTATTGTCCAGACGTGTTAATACCACCCCGGCCATTGAGCAATCCACCGTTTGATCAAATGTGACAGAAATAACATCATTATCGTCCGTGTGGTAGATATCATCTTTAGGACTTGGTATGCCCAATACCTTGGGTGGCTTCGTGTCTATCAAACCAATGGCTCTTCTCGAAAACAGTCGATTACCACTGCAGATCAACTGGAGACGCAGATTATAAGCCCCATCCGGTATGCTTCCCATATTAACAGGAGTGATCATGCCCAAATTTGTTCCCTGCGGGTCATTTGGGAGAATATCAGCAGTGGTAAGCACTTTCAGTGTCGTCCAATTTGTTCCGCCGACCGCAGCATATTCTATAATAATCTGATCCAGATCCGTTTCCTCATAATCTTTTATATGAATATCCAATTCGTTATTCGGTGTATTGGAGGTAATCTGCCAACCTGTTTCTGCCGTTGCTGCATTTGGATCTGGAGAAAAAAGCCCGATCTCACTACACGGACTTTGCCAAAACACAGCTATAGACGCTGTGGTAGAGACATTCTCATCACAATCAGAAGTCAAATCAAACTCCAAAGCTTCATAGGTGTATGTACCCGGTTGTCCAAAACGTACATCGACAGCAACTATTTGAGTTTCCAAATATGGTATTTCATAACCGATACCTCCTGGAGGGGCCGGAACACCCCCGATAGTCACCTGGGCACCAAACGGGTTGCTCGCCTGGTTCAATTTAAAGACATAGGTCATTGTATCCATGCTTTCACTTCCATTATTTATTTCGATGGAAAAATTAGCGACTCCTCCCAAAGGAACATTGGTCACAATAGGATTGGCAACAGAAAGTATCGGGACCTGTCTGCGCAGCGTTCCATCCTCATAGGGACATGAACTCTCACCGGCTTTTAATTTGAAAACAGGTGTCTTATACACAGGGTCATGCAAGACATCTACCGTGAAGGCATCTCCAATATCATCATCAAATAATTCAAATCCCGTTATAAGCGATTGAGTTGTGGTATTAGTTCTTGATTTACCCAATTCTACTTTAAATACTGCGGTAACTCCTCCTGACGCACCACTCCCCGCGACCTCTACCCCGACTTCGGCAGCCAGTTCGGCATTGACCTCTGTCAGAAATTCGAGAGACAAGGTTTCCGTATTATTGATCTCCGTCTCATCTACGACCCGGACGTTATTACTAAAACTCAAATTTTCCATAAAGACAGCACCCTCTTTTAGTTCCTCATTACGCAATAATGTCTGCTCCCAGACCTTGATTTGATCCAGATAGAAAGCTACACTGTCAGCATGTATCGGAAATTGAGCCAGTTGACGGAGACCTGGTATAATCTCCTCCCTAATATGCTGTTCTGTATAAATGAACTTTGTCTTGAATCCATTATTTTTCATAATAAGGTCAATGTCCAGGTCAGGCATACATGTGTTTTCATTAAAGGTGAGAATATCCGCTTTTGCATAGAGCAAATTCATAGCAAATCCAACAAAGACATCACCCTGAGATCCTGTTACCTGAGGATTATCCGAGGTCGAAAAGGTCTGTGAAGTGCTGATGGACATGATTGCCTCTGTATTGGATGTACTAGTCGCTCCAATCTCAAGCGATGTCCCCACTTGCCCCCATATCTCGGTTTCAACATCGAAACCAATAAATCCAGCTTCAAATTGGGTCCCTAACTTCACTTCATTCCAGATGTTCACATGCTCAGCGTCAGAGGTAAAAAAGCTCGTAGCTGTTTCTATTGTCTTTCCCTGGGTGACATAGCTGAAACTTTCATCTCCCGGTGGATCCCGAATGATCATATAGGGGATCTCCGGTGACACAGTTGTAAATGTCTGTTGCCTGGCACGAACACCGGTGACGACTGCATCCATATTGAATGGATCAGATTGCTGACCATATTTATCGGTAGCGGCAATGGTCACCGACTTTAAGTGATCTGGTGAAAGGTTGGGTGATTTTGGAAATAGCTTATAAGCGGCGATTCCATTTCCAAATTGCAGGGTTGAATCCACTTCGCTGATCCCATCTGTGATCAACATAAATCCTGTATCCACTCGACATCCCCCTATGGTACCTTCATAAATATCAATATTCGCCGGATAAGTCTTTGCCTGATCCAGGATGGGCACATTATAAGGAGCCGCACAAGCAGATGGGGTCGGCAATCCACTGATATCAATGACTGGTTTGGCACTATACTTCCAATTAAGCATAGTATCGGCCATGGAAATATCAATTCGACGGGCATCCCTGAAAAAGAAATCTATATCCTGATCGGCATGATCAAATGATACTGTGTAGGGCTTGGCGGGCAGCATAATATCATATTGTCCCCCGACCGTAGGTACTACTTTTACGATGCAAGTCAATGTATCTGTGAATGTCAGTGTAGCTTCTCCAACTATCTGTCCGGAGGTGCCACCAATCACCCCACATCCATCAGTCAGGGAGCCATATACACGGCGCATATTCAAACTCTTGAAATCCTGGTTAAATTTATCCTGATCAATGTAAAGATTAGTATATATCGTATCAAAGGTATGATCTTGATACCTTGCCTTAATGGTATATGTTCCGACATTAGGAATGCTGATGGTATAGTTACCCATTACATCGGTCGTATCCTGGACAACGTTATCCCTGAGAATTTCGACTCCATAAAGACCGCACATGGTCGATTCAAAGTTTTGGGTTACCCGACCGGAGAAGGAGAAAGTTGTTAAGTCTGTGAAATTGATATTGATCTTGGTACGCGAGGCTTCCTTAAGTTCTACTGCATTTTGTCCTGAATAATCGACGGGATCGAAGATGTGGACAATGACCGTAGTATCAGGTGGGTTCGTCGTTATAACGGTATCAACACGCGTGGCGGTGACGGTGAATTCTGAACCATTTCCCGGTCCGTAATAGATCGTATTGAGTTCGTAAAATCCATTCAGGTTGGATGTATCTACATAGGTATCTGTCACTAATGCTCCGCCTTCGACCATGGTCGTTCGCACACCGGTCACGACCACATTGGGCACTTTGGCCCCGGATGGGCTGGAAATTGTTCCGCTGATTATCCCATCACGTGGCAAGGTATTTATCGTCAGGGTATCGGAAAACGCCGAGGATCCACAGTCATTAGTCACCCTACGTCTTATCAAGTAGGTGCCTTCGCTGGAAAAATTGGCACCTGTTGGATCGAAGGTGTTACTATTCGTGCCCACATCTGTCCAGATATTATCAGGAGTAGGGCCATCTATTTGCCACTGCACGGTTAGGGGTCCGGGTGCACCGGTGGGATCTTCATAGGTTACCGTATCCATGGTGGCACTACCGATACATCCCGGATCTATATCCTCGGGTATTGTATAACTTCCTTTTACTCCGGGCACCGATCCATCACAATTCAGACGTAATTCTATTTTCCCGGCATCAACGGCAGATGGTATCGCTGTTACGGTGACGGTATTGGAGGACACTTCATTATAATCCCCACATGCATAAGCGCGTCGTTGAAATTTGACGAAGTCATTTCCAGGAGCGGTATTTGGCATTAATCCGGTATATGTTTGTGATAGGAAGTTATCTGTAGCCCCTGGGATAAGTACCCATTGACCACCGGTGGGATTACTGATATTCTCGGCTTTGTACCATTTGTATGTTGGTGCAATCCCAGATATAGTCGCGGCTGTTACATTATTGATAGCGGCAATAGGAGCAGCTTCACATGCTTCGGTTGATGAAGCCGCTATCGTACCTGGAGATACAGATAAAGATTCGCTTTGAACCGAGAGTGTGAAGTCGCCGGTATTATGACTACTGTTTCCTTCTACTACAATATAATAGGTTCCTGCACAAAAATTAAGTGTTAGGGTCGGATTGGCGATACCCCTCCAACCTTCAATGCTAGTCAGAATATGCGCTTTCACATTACCACCGCTCAATGTAAATGTCATTTTTTTTCCTTGATCAGGAACAACAATTTTATACCATACATCTGGCGAACTATTCCCAAAAAATGGATCCTCATAGGTATTGGTATATCCTGTCTTTGTGTTCCAAGAGCCTGCGGGAGCTGCTCTGTTTGAATTTGTATGACTAAGTGTGGTGTTCGCATTTAAGGTACCGAAATCCAGGGCATTGATTTTATCATCTCCTTTGTTATGGCGCCAGACATAGTCAATTTTAGC
>JAJCYJ010000074.1 GCA_029262975.1 Saprospiraceae bacterium | reverse complement strand
CTGTCATTGTGTAAGAGCTTACGCTTTCACTCCCTTCATTATCATTTCTGTCATTGTGTAAGAGCTTACGCTTTCACTCCCTTCATTATCATTTCTGTCATTGTGTAAGAGCTTACGCTTTCACTCCCTTCATTATCATTTCTGTCATTGTGTAAGAGCTTACGCTTTCACTCCCTTCGAGCGCTGTCGCACTCGACCCTGCGGGTTCGGTCGTTCATCCTTCTGAACAAAATACATCCCATTATCACAAAAAAATTACCTTTGCGCCGTTTTTAAAAATACCCTTACAATGGCTCTAAAATGTGGGATAGTCGGTCTTCCGAATGTAGGTAAGTCAACCCTTTTCAATGCGCTGACAAATGCTAAGGCACTGGCAGCGAATTACCCTTTTGCAACCAAGGAACCAAACCTTGGTGTAATCACCGTTCCTGATGATCGATTAAAGAGATTAGCAGATATCGTTGAGCCGCAGCGTATTCTGCCGACGACAGTTGATATCCTGGATATTGCAGGCTTAATAAAAGGCGCAAGTAAAGGTGAGGGATTAGGGAATCAGTTTCTTGCTAATATTCGGGAAGTAGATGCCATAGTCCATGTGGTACGCTGTTTTGTAGATGATAATGTCATCCATGTTGATGGCAATGTCGATCCTGTTCGTGATAAGGATGTCATCGACACGGAGTTAATTTTTAAAGACCTTGAAACAGTTGAAAAAAGACTCGACAAGCTATCGAAGCTGGCCAAGAGCGGGGTACCGGCAGATAAGATTAATTTTGAGTTTGTAAAAAGACTAAATGCTCATCTCGAGACAGGTGCACCTGCACGGGCATTTGAAGTAACAGAGCAAAATATAGAGCTATATAAAGATCTCTATCTACTGACTTCAAAACCTATTTTATATGTCTGTAATGTGGATGAAAATAGCGCTAAGGAAGGAAATGAGTTTTCCAAAAAGCTGACAGAACAAGTTAAAAACGAAAATGCCGAAGTTATTTTAATTTCTGCTTCCATAGAATCTGAAATCATTCAATTGGAGGAAGATGAAGAAAAAATGATGTTTCTAGAAGAGATGAATCTAACCGAGCCTGGCGTAAACAGATTGATCAGATCCTGTTATAAATTGTTGAACTTAATCACCTATTTCACGGCCGGAGAAAAAGAAGTCCGGGCATGGACGGTCAAATCAGGATCAACGGCACCACAGGCCGCTGGTGTTATCCACACAGATTTTGAAAAAGGATTCATCCGGGCGGAAGTAATCAAATATGAAGAATACATAAAATTTGGTTCGGAAGCAGCTGTCAAAGAAGCGGGGAAATTAGGCGTTGAAGGAAAAGAGTATATCGTCAAGGATGGTGATGTGATGCATTTTAGGTTTAATGTGTAGAGTCCAAGATTAAAACCCGACCTTTCTCATAAGTGCCTATCTATCATTGCCTTAAATGGGATAGTCATTGTGCCATCTATACTTTTTTCCATTATATAAGAGCCATCATTCGAAACAAGTTTTAAAAATTGTCGAATAAGGCGTGTCCGTGTTTTCTTCCAATAGAGAGAATCAAAAAAACCTCGTGTCTCACCTGACTTAAATCGTAGGGCAACACATATTCCAGCAATAAAACATTTCATTTAAAGAATCCCATCTCATATATGTTCTCCTCTCCAGAGATTTTAACTACTTTTTCATTCTGATTTTCAAGTACAACATTGGACATGGCAAATAATAAGGTAGTAAAACTCTCACTCTATATCAACTACTTCGTTTTCGCCATACTGCTAAACAGTGTGGGTATCGTCATATTGAAGTCCCAGAATGTCTATGGCGTTGATGAGTTACAAGCATCCACGTTAGAGCTGTTTAAGGATATGCCGATCGCCCTGGTTTCCTTTTTAATCGCTTCTTTCTTGCCAAGGATAGGATATAAAAGAGCCATGTTGGCAGCATTGGGTTTGGTGACATTTGCTTGTATCTATATGTATTATGGTAATTCCTTTAATAGTGCCAAGGTTCTTTTTGCATGTGTTGGAGCTTCTTTTGCCCTGATAAAAGTCTCAGTTTATTCGGTGATTGGATTAGTGACGGCAAACGAAAAAGAACATAATAGCCTGATGAGTTCGATAGAAGGAGTCTTTATGTTTGGCATCGCCCTCGCCTATTTTCTTTTCCCGGCATTTAACAACGAAGATATTCCGGGAAGTTGGCTAAGAGTGTATTGGTTACTTGCAGCGCTATCTATCCTTTCCTTTCTCTTCTTGTATTATGCAAAATTCGACAGGGACTATGAGATTCCAGGGGCCAACCTTAAAGAGGACTTAATGGAGATGTTTAAACTCTTTGTAAAAGTGTTAGTCCTGGTATTCGTCTTTAGCGCCTTCCTATTTGTCATGATTGAGCAAGGTATAATGACCTGGCTTCCCACATTTAATGATCGGGTCTTAAATTTACCAGAGAATATAAGCATTATGATGGCCAGTATTCTTGCTATCGCCCTGGGTATCGGGAGATTAGCCGCCGGCCAATTAGTTAAAAAATATAGCTGGATAACCGTCCTATCTGCTTGTATCATTGCGGCAATGGCCATGTTCATATTTGTACTACCTAAAACTGTGGAAGCAAGTGTCGGTGCCATCAACAGTATAAGTGATATTCCACTGATCGCCTATGCCTTTCCTTTAGTAGGACTATTTATCGCTCCGATATATCCTTTGCTTAATTCAGTTGTCCTGAGTGCATTACCTCAAAAATTACACAGCTCTATGACCGGTCTAATTGTAATATTTTCTGCCCTTGGAGGATCATTGGGATCGAGAATAATAGGATATCTTTTTAAAACCGTTGGGGCCTCTTCTGCGTTTTACTATATTCTTATTCCTTTAGGCATACTGCTTGCGTGTATTTACATTTTGAAAAAACTTACAATCAAAGCACATGTCGCCACTTGAATATTCTTCACCGGAAAAAATCTATGGCGAACTATTCTACGACATCCATCGGGCGGGCTTATTCGAAGATGGAAAACAATTTGCAGATGCAATCGCCAGACTTCATCCAAGTATTATTCTAAAAACATATCTTGAAGAAAGAGTAAATCCCAACTTTGATTTAAGCGCTTTTGTAACCGAATATTTTGACTTGCCGATCATCGATAATAAAAAACTGACAACTGTAGAAAAACCAATAACTGATCATCTTCATGACTTGTGGAATGATCTCTCGAGGTCCCCGGACAAGATTAAAAAAAAGCGCACATCCAAGATCCCCCTACCCCATTCTTATATCGTGCCTGGTGGCAGATTCAATGAGATTTATTATTGGGACAGCTACTTTACCATGTTGGGTTTAAAACAGTCCCGCCAGATTGACATGATTGAAAACATGATCAATAACTTCAAATTTCTCATTGACGAATTTGGATTTATTCCTAACGGCAATCGCACCTATTTCTTATCTCGTTCACAGCCTCCATTTTATTCTTTAATGGTCAAATTACTAATCGCTGAGAAAGGCCCAGAGATAATCCCGACTTACATATCATCACTCGTCAAAGAATATAACTTCTGGATGCATGGACTTAAGGAAGCCAAAGGAAATGATAAGCCTGTCAACCGTGTATTAAAATTAGAAAACAACAGCATCCTCAATCGATATTATGACGACAAGGATACACCTAGAGAAGAGATGTTTCGCGATGATTGGAAATTAAAGGATTTTGATGACAATTTACATCATCATGAATACAGAGAATTGCGTGCTGCATGCGAATCCGGGTGGGATTTTTCAAGCAGATGGCTTCTTGACAAAAATGATCTTAAGACTATCATGACGACCGATCTCTTACCGGTAGATCTAAATTGTCTATTGTGGCATCTTGAGAAATTGATATCGGAGTGTTATGCTAAAATAGGAAAAGAAGAATTATCGCTGAATTATGGCATTATAGCACATAATAGAAAAAAAAGCATCATAGATATTTTCTGGAATAAGGAGGAGGATTTTTTCTGTGATTATAATTGGAAAACGGGTAGTCCCTCTTCAAGATTATCGCTTGCTGGAATATATCCATTGTATTTCAAATTATGCACGGATGAACAAGCCTTAAAATGTGCTGAGAAAATTCATAAAAACTTTCTTCGAAAAGGTGGTGTTGTGACGACGCCCTATGAAACAGGTCAACAATGGGATGCACCAAATGGCTGGGCACCGCTACAGTATATGACGATCAAAGGTCTTTTGAATTATGGACATAAATCCCTGGCACAAGAAATAGGACATCGATGGGTGAGTCTAAACAAAAAAGTCTATCAGACGACCGGCAAGATGCTCGAAAAATATAATGTTGAAGACATCGAACTTGAAGGCGGTGGTGGCGAATACCCGGTACAAGATGGATTCGGCTGGACGAATGGAGTCTATTTATCCTTATTGAACCTGTAGTTCAAATTTAATACTACAATTAGAAAAATAAAAAAGAGGTTGCATCATAGATACAACCTCTCGGTCTATTATCATTATCGGATAGTAATGAAAAATTCAGGTTCTTATTCTATTAATATCATTTTCCTTGTTTCTGTATTATTAGCAGATTCCAATTTATAGTAAATCACACCTCTTGCCGGCACATCTGACTTATTAAGTTGAATATCATGGTATCCTGCATTATAAAATCCGGACAATTCATAAATCGTTCTTCCTGAAATATCAGTTAATGTCAACTTAACTTGAGACTGCTCGGAAATTCTAAATCCGATAGAAGTAGATTCTGTAAATGGATTAGGTTCATTTTGCATCAATTCGAAAGAATTCAATTCGAATAATTCCGTATTCCTATTGTCAAATACCACATCAAGACTTAAAGGCTCTAACGAACTTCCATAAGCCTCAGAGACAGTTATTTTATCTGAGAAAGAAAGTGCCTCTCGGATGTTTATTTTATCTGTTGCTGTCAACCTGACACTAAACATTTCACCTGTAGCATCAACTTCAGATTCACTGGACCACGCTACTGCCATTGTGTTGGCATTATGTATGGCATAGTGTGCAGCGCTGATCGGTAAACCACCAGGTATAATCATTTCAATTCTTGCATCTGTAGCTTCCAATGTAAATTGAAGACCTGACAAGGCTTGTGCAGTTTTTAAACTTACTGGCACATCTATTGTCTCGCCTTTTTCAATAGTTACATCGCTCATAGATAATTCAAGAACACCACTACTTCTGTTTCCTGCAAGAAGACTGTTGGCTACAGCATTGCCACTGACGTCACCAATCTTAATACCCAGTAGGTTTTGATCATCCATATCCTGTGAAAGATCATATATGATCAACTCTTCTGTAAATGGCCATGGCGAGGCAGGGTTAGCAAATTCCATATTAGGATCGACGAATCTCCAGCTCTTATTTTGAGGGAAGTCCGAGGTATATCCTAATAATAATCTCCTCAATTGAACTAGATCTACCGCAGAGACACGCGTATCACTATTAATATCTGCAGCAATTATCTTATATGGCGTATCTAATTTGTCTATAGCAAGAATATGTCTCTGTATTAAGACAAGATCGAGTGTACTGACACCATTTAATGGATCATCATTCTTCTCACCGTCAATCTTGTAAGATGAAGCCATCGGTAGATTGATGAAGGCATAAGCACCATTTACATCTGTCACTTTGTTGTCCGAACCATTCAACAAGACATTGGCCGCTTCTATCATGTCACCTTTCGATGTCATAAGCAAACCGGCTATTTGCGCCTCACCTACTAGTGAATCCACACATACTTCATTCGTATCATCTATTCTAATTGACACATTACAAGACGATTCATTACCTGCTTCATCAGAAACATATAATAATATCTGCTTTATCGTAGATTTTCCATCAGGGATATCTTCACATGTGAAGGTCAGACTCGCTGTAGAAACCCCTTCTTCATTTCTAAAGAATGTTTTTATCTCACTACAATTATCATAACTGCCGTGATCAAAATCGCTGGCCCAGATTGTCACACCACCGCCATCTACATTCATGCTGGCAGTACTTAACTCACTGATACACAACGGAGAAGGATCGAATATATCCTTGAATGATACGATGGTCTGTCCAGATCCCTCGTTGCCACAGCCGTCTGTCACATACCAATAGATCGTATGCTCAGTTCCACCCATTCCATTTTGACTGTTAACTATAGCGCTATCTCCACGAGTCATTTTTGATTCGATGACCACTCCTTCTTCATTTCGAACTTCAATTAACCATCTCACAGAGCTGGCATCAAGTACAAAGTCTCCACATAATTCAATGGCATGTGCGACGACATCAATATTTCCGATACAATCGGCAAAATCATCATCCTTTGTAGTCGCA
>JAJCYJ010000073.1 GCA_029262975.1 Saprospiraceae bacterium | reverse complement strand
ACTTGGGAAATTGACACATTATTGACTTCAAAGACCGACTTTTACGAAGATCATCTCTATTTCCCTAAGACTATATTTCAGGATCAATATGGCGTAGTATGGATTGGAGAAAATAACAATGTGGCAAAATATAAGGATGGAAAGATTCGACGATATAAGACTCCCAAAGAGAATGCGAAAGGTTTTCTCGGTAAAACTTTCTTTTTTGCTGAAGATGGTTGGAATCGCCTTTGGTCGGTCTCGTATGAAGGACAATTACATTATTATAATATTCTGAAAGACAAATTTATTGAGGTGGCACTTCCTTTTCAAATAGGTGAAGTGGCTTCAATAGTTTCCTTTGGTGATGATCGAATTTGGATCGGTACCGGCACTGGAGTAATTGAGTGTTTGATCAATGAATCTGCTGAAATTCTATCTATGCAAAGGATCGCTGATATCCCTAAAGTTTCTAAAATAAAATTGGTTGGGAATACAACCCTGGTAGGTACATGGGAGTCAGGCATTTACCAGATGAATAATTCAGGATTTTATACCAAGATAGATGCTTTTAGGTATTCTGATATCGTTGATTTTATCTCAGATGAAAAATCAATATGGGTAGCGACGCATACAGATGTCCTGGTTATCAATAAGCTTCCATTCAGCATAGACTCACTTAGTTATAACAAACTAATTGCTTCAATAAAATTAGTCAAAGATAATAGCGTCGTGATTAGTGAAGGATGGACGGTCTATCTTTCTCAACCTAATTACAAAGGCGATTCCCGAAAGCTCATTTTTGATTCTAAAAAAGATTTTTGGATAAATAATGCCGTGATGGATAAGGACTTTCTTTGGATGGCTACATCAGAAGGAATTTATAAATATTCTCTGTCGGGAAATATTTTAGAAAAGGTATTAGTGATTGAGCCGGGGAATTGGATTAATGACTTTTTCCAGGATTCTAAAAAAGATATTTGGATTAGTTTCCGGTTGAATGCAGGTGTCATTCAATTTAACCAGGAAGGGAAGGTTCAAACTTACTCTGAATTGCAGATGTGCCAGTTTGTAAGGGAAGACAACGAAGGTTTGATCGTAGCAGGTGGAAATGCAGGCTTGCTTTTACGACAAATGTCAACAGAAAAATTTGAACGTATTCCTCTGACTTTTGATATTGCGGAAGCACCTGACATAATGGATGCCGCTTTCTGGAAAGACACAATTTATATGGCTACAAGGCAGGGACTTTATATGGTAAACAAAAATCATTTAGGTCAACCAGAAGTAAGAGCAAAATTGCTTATTGCAGGTTCCAGTCATAGTGTAGTAGTCGATCATGACGGCGCCGTATGGTTTGCGACTCCCGCAGGTTTATCCAGATATTGGAATCATGAATTTACAATCCTGGATCGTTCCAATGGCCTTCCATCCAGAGAGATAATCGCGAATGGATTATTGGTAGACTATAACAATGTAGTATGGTGCGCTACCTCAAAGGGTATTGGTAAATTGACAGACCGTGATCTTCTCACTCAGACATCATTCAAACCTAAAATTTCAGAATTAAAAAGAGGTGATCAAACTATAACTGTAAGCGATGCTTATCTGGGTTCTTTTTTCTCCAATTCCCTTGTTGAAATGAATTTTACCTCGCTCGCTTTTCCTTCATCTAAAGTTCAGTACAAAATGACTTTAAAGCGAGGAAATGAAGTAATTAAGGAAGAAGTGTCCGATGGTACTGTTTCCTATTTCAGTCTGGCACCAGACGACTATTCGCTGGATATCAGGGCGAAGCTATCCGGGAGAGATTGGAGCGAACCAGTTTCATATACCTTTGATGTTAAGATTCCGTGGTATCGCACAGTCTGGTTTAATATTCTCGCCTTCTTTACATTGACCGGCCTGATTTTGTATTTGTTCAGATTGTACAACAGGCAATTGAGACATTCTAAGTCAGAACTTGAAGCCTTAGTGAAAGAACGCACCGCAGAAATCTTACAACAGGAGAATGAACTGATCAGAAAGCAGAAAGAAATAATTTCACAGCAAAACGAACTGATCGAAAAAAATAAGACGATAAGCGAGACCCAGAGTGCGCTCAATACAAGTGAGATCCAGTTCCTCGAATTAAAGAAAAACCAAATGCAACGAGAATTGGAGTATAAGAGCAAACAGCTCACTTCTTTGACACTGAATATTGTCGGGAAGAATCAAAACCTTCTGGATATATGTGCTTCGCTTGATCAACTTGCCAATGGAATCCACGACACCCAGGAAATGTCAAAGGATATCAAAAAGTTTAGTAGACAAATCAGATCATTACTCAAACAAGACGATCGCTGGGAGGCATTCAGAATTTATTTTGAACAGGTACATACGGATTTTTATTCAAAATTAAAGATATCTCACCCCAATCTCACATCAAATGATTTGAAGCAATGTGCTTTAGTCAAACTCAATTTATCTCTGGATGAAAGCGCTGCTTTGAGTGGTGTCTCCCCGGAAAGTGTCAGAATGTCACGATACAGGATTCAAAAAAAGATGGGTCTTAGTACACAGAATGCATTTACAGAATACATGATAAAGGCTTAAATTTTTCTCTTGAGCCATGCGAATATTTTGTGTAGTTGTAACAAATTATAATCCATTGTATATCAGCATATTATCGAATAATTTATTTCTATTTGTCGATAAAAGTGTAGCGAATTTGTAGGATAGATTATACTCCAGGACTCATCAAATGAATTACCTTAATTACATGGGAGAGATTCGTTATAGCCTTTTGATTAATGCTGTTCTCCATTAGAAGCAAGTAAGATTGCTAAAATGACCATTGTTTGATTTGCCAAATTGTGAAATATGATAAAGAAGCTATCGCTTATAGGAATTACGCTCTGTTTATCACTATCTTTTCTTGTCGGCCAATCTGTATCCGGATCCGTATCAGATCAGAATGGAGCGTCCCTGCCCGGGGTCAACATCCTGATCAAAGGGACATCCACAGGTACCATTACCGACATCGACGGTAAGTTTGCCATCGATTTGGGTACAGGTCAGGAAGTTCTTGTGTTCTCCTTTACAGGATTTGAAACGGTAGAAGTGGGTGTGGATGGAAGGAGCGAGCTAACGATCAACATGTTGGTCGCTGCCTCCCAGCTCAATGAAGTCGTGATTACCGGATATGGCACTCAGATCAGAAAAAATCTGTCCAGCTCTATTTCAAAGATTGATGCAGGAAAACTTAACAGGGTCCCGGCTTCCTCCTTCGAGGGAGCTCTCCAGGGCAGGGCTGCAGGCGTTCAGGTCGTAAATTCTTCGGCTGTCTCAGGATCAGCTATAAAAATACGTATCCGGGGTACATCTTCGGCCTCAGCAAACTCGGAGCCTCTTTATGTGATTGACGGTGTCGTCATGGAATCGGGAGCCATCAGTGCATCCAACCCGGGGGCTGAATTAAGAGATTTCTCGCTTCAATTGGCTCATAACACTAATGCCTTATCAAGTATTAATCCCAACGACATCGAGTCCCTTGAGGTATTGAAAGATGCTGCCGCAACTGCCATCTATGGTGCAAGAGGAGCGAATGGCGTGGTGTTGATTACCACCAAAAAAGGAAAATCGGGGAAGACCAAAATTGACCTCGATGTCCAAACAGGAATATCCGAACCCACTCATAAGGTCGAGTATTTAAATGGAAAGGAATATCTCTTCCTGGCACAGGAAGCGTGGTATAATGGAGGAAACGATCCGTTGGATTTCTGGAAAGCCAGCGGTGTCCTGATAGACGGTCTGACGAAAGAACAGGCGTTAAGGACCAATACGGATTGGGTGGATCAGGTCTTGCAACGCGGCCAAAGTCTGAATGCAAATATGTCTGTTTCAGGTGGGAATGACAGAACGAGATTTTATGTGAGTGGAGGATTCAGAGACGAAGAATCAATTTTTGTTGGTAACGACTACAGACGAATTTCGACCAGGATGAATATTGATCATAATGTCTTTGACAATATTCGCATAGGGGCCAATCTTATGTACACTAATATCGACGATAAAACGGTCCCGATCAACTGGGCCGGAGGTGTCGGAAATGTCATATCCAATCTGCCCATATGGCCGGTTTACAAAGAAGACGGTACATTTTTTAATCCGACGACCAACGCCTTGGCAAGTGTCGAGCTCAGGGATATAAACTTTAAGAGCAATACGTTTTTAGGAAGCTGGCATCTGAATGCAAGTATCGTTGAAGGATTGGTGTTCAGATCCGAGTACGGTTTAAACCTTCTGTCCAACCATGACAGACAATATAGTGACGCCTTATTATCCACAGAAGGAAGGGCACGGGCGTCATCAACCATCGGGACAAGAACCTCCTGGAATTTCAAAAATCTCCTGAACTATACTAAGAATCTTGGAAAACACTATATAGACATTCTGGGTGGGGTTGAAATGCAAAAATTCAACCGCAATGTCAACAACTTAATCGGTGATGGGTTTTTTAATTCCACCCTGAGGACACCACAGGATGCTGCCAATCTGAGATCTTCATTCGGCGATGTTGAATACGCCTTTTTGTCTTATCTCGGAAGACTTAACTATAACTATGACGACAAATATTTGCTTTCTGTCACGGCCCGGCGTGACGGTTCTTCAAGATTTGGAAAAAACAGAAGGTGGGGGTTTTTCCCAGCAGCTTCTGTAGGATATATCCTCAGTGAAGAACCCTTTTTCGAACCGATTAAAAGAACAGTTAATCTTTTAAAATTCAGGGCCAGTTATGGAAGATCCGGCAATGCGGAAATAGGCAACTTTGCCTACCTGTCCACATATTCACAGAGCAATTATGACAACAATAGCGGTGTTGTTCTTGGCAACATCGGGGATGACAAATTAGGCTGGGAAACGACAGATCAACTTAACCTGGGCGTTTCAATGGAATTATTCAATGGAAGAATTCGAGGAGAATTTGACTATTATGACAAACAAACCTCGGATCTACTGCTTCCCTTTCCGGTTTCACGTCTGACAGGTGTAAATACAGTGCAGACCAATCTGGGTGAAATGAGTAATAAAGGGTTTGAAATCTCTTTGACCACGACTAATATCAGTACGAAGGATATTCTTTGGGAAACGGAATTCACTGTAGCAAGAAACGAGAATAAAGTGGTCAGCCTAGGTCCGAATGTCAGTGGCGGTATACAAATCCCCGGTTTTGGTACGACATCCATCTTTGAAGGCCATCCCATCGGAATTACATTTGTTCCTCAATGGGCAGGAGTAGATCCGGCGACTGGTGATGATAAATACCTGGATCTGGAAGGCAATGAATTATTGATGCGTCAGATCCTAGCCCAATTTGGAAGCTTTGGTAATTTTGCCACAGCCAATTCTGTGGTTTACGGTGAACCCTGGCCTAAATTTACCGGTGGATTTGACAGCCGGTTTGCATACAAGAATTGGTACTTCGATGTGTTTTTCACATTTGCACAGGGAGCAAACTTCAATTCTGGTGAATTGCTCAGTTCAAAGTACGCCTTTAGCTCCTCAACGATTAATCCTCACAGACACCTCTTGAATCGTTGGAGAAATCCTGGTGATGTGACCGATGTTTCGAGGGTAGACAAAGCTCCGACGATATTTACGCGAACTACCGAATATTTCTACGATGTTGACTTCATCAGAATGAAAGATCTTACGGTGGGGTATTCATTCACCCCTGATAAATTGTTTTTCGAAAGTATTGGCATTTATGCCAAACTGACCAATTTCTTTACCTGGACAAATGCACATAATTCGATTTGGGACCCCGAATTTGTAGGAGGCAATTCTGGTAATCTTAATCAGACCGGTTTCTGGAGGACTTCGCCGCAGGCCAAGTCTGTGACTGTCGGACTAAACGTCAAATTCTAACATCCGAGAATATTGAATGATATGAAAAAAGCACTTCTTATACTTTCGTTTTTCTTCGTTATAACTTCCTGCGGGGAGGATTTTCTGGACATTTCACCTGCGATCGGATTATCAGAGGATAAGCTGACCGATATACCTTCAATGCAGGCTCTGATCTTTGGAGCGTATAACCAGTCAAGAGCCTTCGTACAATATACCAATGTCATGTCGTCGACGATGATGAGAGACGCGGTGATCAGAAGAAATGTGAACTACCTTCCATTTTTTGCACATCAGATTCCAAATACCTTCACCTCAAATATGTTTGAGCGAGGATATGCCACCCTAAATACATTAAATACAGTTTCCAATGCCAATGTCAGGGATATGCCTGGTACTGATGCAGACAAGAATAAGATCCTGGGTGATATGCATTTTCTGAGGGCCCTGGTCTACTTTGATCTCAACAATTATTTCACCCTTCATTCTACAGGTAACTCGGTACCCCTGGTTTTAAGCCCTATTGGCGTGAATGACCGATTGTCCGTCTCGTCATCAGAAGAAATTAAAAATCAGATAGAATCCGATATCGAAGAAGCAAGGACATTACTTGCTCTTTCGGCGGGAGTGGCAGATTATGAGATTGCCACGGCGCTTGCGGCACGGATCTATTTCTTTCATAAAAAGTACGATAAGGCTTATGAATATGCCAACGAAATAATCAATTCAGGTAATTACTCACTGGAAAAAGAGGTGACAGGTCCATTTGATAATCCTGCGGGTTCTTCTGAAGTCATATTTGGTATCAAGTTCAACGCAACCGAGGTGAGCAATCCTTCCAATATCAACTTCAACGCCTATCAACCGGTGGACAATGAAGGGTTTGCCTCACTGAATACCATGAGCTTGATTGCCACACTCAGATCGGCCGATCCGGAAGATAAAAGACACGGTGACCTGTATACCGAAACAGATAATCTCATTTATGCCGATGGGAAATATCCTACGGATCAAATGGACTACATCTTCATTCGATACGCTGAAATGTACCTGACCAGAGCAGAGTCAAATATCATGAACAACAATGCCGTAAATGATCAGGACATAGCAGATATCAATGAAATAAAAAACCGGGCCGGAGCCAGCGGCGTGATCACTGGATTACCGTCGGCAGTTGCGACCCTCGACATCATTTTTAATGAAAGATCCAAAGAATTGTGCTTTGAAAGAGGTGATCGATATCTGAATACAAGACGACTGGAAAAAGACATTATCAACGAGAACGGACAAGGCGGAACAGCTTTTTCACAATATGCTGATCTGTTAGCCTTCCCTTTCCCGGTCAACGAAGTAAGAATCCACGGATTGTCAAGATAAAATTATTAGATCAAATAAAATTTAACACTAAACGATATGAATAAATCAATAAGTATCTTAGGATTAGTCGTTGCAATGCTATTCATAGTGATCGCATGTGAGGATGAAACCATGGTTCGTCAGGATGCCTTGGTCAATTATGAAGTAGACCTTCTGGGGGATTGGTCAGTATTTAGTGTCACCAGAAATGGTATGGACATATCTTCAGATTTGAATTACGCCTCCTTTTCTCTAAAATTAGAAGATGGGTCATTCAGTCTGAGTGGTGTCTTTCCATTCCCGACACTTGGCCAGGACATGAGTTTCAGCAGTGGCACCTGGGAGTTCAACGATGATTTTGCACCTACCCAGATTCATTTCATAAATGGAGGTGACAGGGTTCCTGTAACCATGACTTTCCCGGCATTTGGATTGAATAATACAAGTCTCGGTCTAAAGTTTGCCCTTGGATGCACGGGCAATGAGTACATCTATCAATTCAAAAAACAATAAATACTGACATAATGAAAAACAAGATATCCTTTAATATAAAATACTTATTGTTCTTCGTCATATTGGCCGTTGTTTGTTCTATGTGTATGTTTATTATCAGTGTAGAACAACCGTCTACTGCTGGTGCGGGAAGCACGATGACTGTGACTCTGCAGATTGATATGAAGCCAGAACAAAATAATAACAATTATCTAGTCCTTGGAGTCTTGGTTCCTAAAGATTGGAATGTAGCCAATAGCGGAACAGCATCTTTCGATTCTGACTACGATTTTGATGGAACCGCCCCTGCCTCAGGTAATATGAGAGTTGCAGGTAGTGACTTTGGCTCTTTCCAGCAAGATGAAGCTAAGAATACAAGTGGGAAGACTGGAAATACATGGGCTGAGCAAATTGATATTTACAGAAATGGAGACATTGGAGAGAATTATGGCGCAGTCGAATGGGTCGTCTTTATTTCAGAGAACAGGGTAAAAGTGAGAGAAGACGAAGATTTTAGCGGAACTATCACGGTGACAATTCCTGTAGGATCAGGTCATACAGGAGCACAACTCGGCTACTTCCTGGGTAATGCAAATCATGGATTAAAAATTGAAGATCCTCCTAGGGATGATGGAAAAGGAGAGCAACACTTTGACTTCTTTTTTACAGATTGTATGACGATCACTGGAGCATCCGGCGAAGCCACAGATCTTTGTGGACCGGCACCGACCAATGTTGTTGCGATTAGTCCGGAAGGATACCTGTTCAATGATATAATCACAATAAAATTTGATGCAAAGGAAGGGATAGACGGAGAGCCAACAGCATTAAATAATGCTGGCGCGGTATTCTTGTGCGCTACCGCAGTATTGGCTGATGGCAGTACAAAAATAGTATGCGATAATAACGCTTCGGCCCAAATGTCTTTAGCGGGCAATAACATATGGGAGCTGACCATGTGGCCTACCGGATACTTCGGTCTCAGCGGTGGTCAGGTGATGACAGAATTGCACATGAACTTTCAAAATCCGGATGGCAGCATCATTGTCCTGAACCCAACAAATAATCAGGATGTGGTCATAGTGCCTCAATGTAACTGATATTTCTACTTTTTATTAGAAAAAAAAATTCATACGACGATAAGATTGAGTCATCTGTCTATACATCGAATGGCTCATCTTTTGATCTGTCTGCATAAATTCTTATGATTAAATCGATAATAACACTCCTGTTTTTGTCCAGCTTTCTTTCTGCTCAGGAGGCTACTTTTACGAATCCTATCCTCCCAGGTGGTCACCCCGATCCTTCTATATGCCGGGTAGGCGATGATTATTATATTGTCAATTCCACTTTTGAATACTTTCCGGGACTGCCGATTCACCACTCAAAAGATTTAGTGAATTGGGAACTTATCGGTTATGGTCTCCATCGTTCAGAGCAGGCTACAGGTGTAGTCAATTTGGTGGATGTCCAACAGAACGGAGGGATACATGCCCCGACCGTAAGGTATCATAACGGATTGTTTTACATCATTGTGACGACCATCTATAGCCCAGAAGATAAGAGCAAGTCGAGCGAAAATGTGAATTTTATTATAACCGCTGAAGACCCGGCAGGGCCTTGGTCTGACCCACATGTCATCGAAGGTGCACCGGGTATTGATCCCGATATTTATTTTGATGACGACGGAACGGCATATTTTATAGGAACACATGCTGTAGGCCAACCCAACAAGAACGGCATTGGCGAAATCTGGGTTCAGGAACTCGACCTGAATAATTGGAAATTGAAAGGAGAACGCTCTTCGATATGGAGGGGCGCGTGTGATGGTTGTTGTGTAGAAGGTCCTCACATTTATAAACAACATGGCATGTACTACCTATTGATTGCTGAGGGTGGCACTGGTATAAACCATGCAGTCATGATGGCTGCAAGTGATAAGATAACCGGGCCTTATGAGTCCTGTCCCCGCAATCCGATTCTTACTTCCCGGCATTTATCCAATAACAATTGGGTGCATAGCACCGGACATGCCGATTTAATCGAACTTCCGGACGGGCGTTGGTACATGGTCGCACTAGGTAAACGCAGTGATGTCAATGGCGCAACCAATATGGGTCGCGAAAGTCATCTGATTCCTGTTGTCTGGGAGCCGGCCATTATGCGGTGGGAGCAAGTGCGGAAAGATGTTTGGGAACCAGTTAAATATCTGTGGCCGGTTTGTGCCCCTGAAACAGGAAGAGTAGAACGCTATGCGGAGCTGCCTTTCCCTGACAAACCCCAATACCGAAACGATGCGTTTTCAGACAATTTTGATTCGGACAAATTGAACAACGAATGGAATTTCCGACGGGTGCCTCAGGAAGGGACATATTCTCTCCATGCGAAAAAAGGCCACTTGCGTCTTTATCTGAAACCTGAAACATTTCAACTTCGGGAGCAGTATAGTTTTATGGGTTTTAGACAAAAAGAAAACGATTTTGAGTACAGTGCTAAAATGGAATTTTCGCCTGAAAAAAATGGAGCTGAAGCGGGTATAAGTATTGTACAACAAGATGATAACTATGTCAATTTCACAGTTGAGAAAAATAACAATAACATCGACATTAAATTGGTGGTAAAAGGTCGGAAGAAGGAAATCACAATTGTAAAACAGGAATCATTGGCGGAATATGGTGGTGAGATTATTTTCAAATTGGTCTCACATAATAACAAATATCAATACCTTTTTTCTATTGATGGCGGAACATCTTTTCGTCTTTTTGCTGAAACATCAGATGATCTTGTTTTGTGCTATGGTTATATCGGGACCAATATCGGTGTTTACGCCACCAGCAATGGCGAGACAACAGATGAATATGCGGATTATGATTGGGTGCAATACCAGGGTCATCAACGATTAGGTAAGACAACCCGTTTGACACCCTCTGATACCACTACTTCTGAATAACAGAATTCAGATACTTTTTGGACAAATTTGAATTTTATTAAAAAATAATATGCCTTGTAAAGAATGAAAATTCTGACGCTAACGACAATATTGCTCTCGCTCTTTATTCACGCTCGTTGTCTTTCCCAATCTTCTGTCGAACGTATCGAACCGCCTTCCTGGTGGATTGGAATGGAACATTCGGAAATTCAAGTCATGATCTATGGAAATGATTTGGCAGGTTTAAAACCACACCTCGAATACCAGGGAGTAACAATCACTAAGACGGTACTTGTGGATAATGACAATTATATATTCATATATATTTCAATTAAGAATACAGCTGAAGCTGGAATCGTACCCATTTTTTTTAAAGACAGAGATGGTCAAATTGTCTGTACAGTAGATTTTGAGATCCAATCACGAGGAAAAAACGCAGCCACAAAAAAAGGGTATGACAATTCTGATGTGCTCTACCTGATTACACCCGATCGATTTGCAAATGGCGATTTAAGCAACGATGATATTAAGGGCTTACACGATAAGGTGAATCGCTCAGACAAATGGGGCCGTCATGGTGGAGATCTCAGGGGCATCATTGATCATTTGGATTACCTGGAAGACATTGGATTTACCGCTATTTGGTTAAATCCTCTACTCGAAAATAACCAGGAAAAAGCTTCTTATCATGGTTATTCTACAACTGATTATTATAAGGTTGATCCACGATTTGGAACAAATGAAGAATACAAAGAGCTGTCCGTCAAAGCAGAAGAAAAGGGTGTAAAGATTATTATGGACATGATCTTAAATCATTGCGGTTCCGGACATTGGTGGATGGACGATTTGCCAAGCAATGATTGGATTAACAACCCAAAAAACTTTTTCAGGACCAACCACAGAAGGACCACTTTGCGGGATCCATATGCTTCTGATTATGACCGGGACCACTTTTCTGACGGGTGG
The DNA here is from genome assembly GCA_029262975.1 of Saprospiraceae bacterium. GTDB lineage: Bacteria > Bacteroidota > Bacteroidia > Chitinophagales > Saprospiraceae > JAJRXG01. Next base: position 3,611 of record JAJCYJ010000073.1, on the reverse strand, counting down.
TTTGTGCCAACGATGCCAGATCTGAATCAAAGAAATCCTTTAATGGCTGATTACCTGATTCAAAATACAATATGGTGGATAGAATATTTGAATCTGGCGGGTATCAGAATGGATACTTATCCTTATTCTGACATGCATTTTATGAGTGATTGGACGTGCGCAGTGATGGAGGAATATCCTGATTTTAATATATGTGGTGAAGAGTGGAGTTTGAATCCTTCTGTCCTGGCTTATTGGCAAGAAGGTAAAATGAATGCAGATGGATATACTTCATGTCTTCCTGGCTTGCTTGATTTTCCGATCCAAAATGCTTTAAAAGAAGCGCTTACAATTGAAGAAGGGTGGAATCAGGGTATGATTAATTTGTACGACATGCTCTCCAATGATTTTCAATATGCGGATCCTTCGAGGCATGTCATCTTTCCAGATAATCATGATATGAGCCGGATTTTCACCCAATTGAATGAAGATATCGATTTATTCAAAATGGCCATGATCTATTTTTCTACGATGCGTGGCACGCCACAATTTTACTATGGCACTGAGATTTTGATGTCCAATACCGGGGATAATAGCCATGGCAATATCCGAAGTGATTATCCGGGTGGATGGGTAGGCGATAAGGTTAATGCATTTACGAATGAAGGCCTTTCAGAAAAACAAATAGAGGCTCGGGAATTTGTCAAAGAACTGCTCAATTGGAGAAAAAGTGCTACGTCTGTGCATAATGGGGACACGTTGCATTTTATTCCGGAAGATGGAGTGTATACCTACTTTAGGTTCAATGAATTGCAAAAGATCATGGTCGTCATGAACAAAAACGCTGAAAGTAAGGAAGTGGATTTGAAAAGATTTGAGGAGGTTCTGAATACCAACTCAGAAGCTAAAGATGCCCTTTCCGGCAACACGATTCAAATCAGTGATTCATTATCTATCGGACCAAAGCAAGCACTAATATTGGAGATTAATTAAATCATGAAATCACACACGCTTCTTACAATAGTCATAATCCTGGTTTTAGGAAATGTCTCGTGTGATAACAGGGAAGGGAAAAACGATCAAGATACCAGGCAACTAAACGTCTTGTGGCTAGTCGCTGAAGATCTGGGACCCTATATTCCTTCATTTGGAGATTCTACAATTCTAACACCAAACTTAAGCCGCCTTGCAGCAGAGGGCGTGAGATACACCAATGTCTTTTCAGTTTCCGGAGTTTGTTCGCCAAGCAGAGCTGCCCTTGCCACCGGTATGTACCCATCAGCTATAGGCGCCCATCATATGCGCACCTTATTCCAGCAACCGGCAGCTAAAGCAATGGGTATCATCAATTATGAATGCGTACCCCCACCTGAAGTGAAAATGGTCAGTGAGATCATGCGGCAAAATGGATATTACTGTACCAATAACCGTAAAGAGGATTACCAATTTTTCCCTTCAAAAATAGCATGGGATGAATCAAGCATTTTCGGACATTGGAGGAACCGGGACGAAGAACAACCATTTTTTTCCATCTTCAATTTTGGAGTTACCCATGAATCGAATATGTGGAATCCTTTTGGCCGAACTTATGATTTGGATACCTTCCCCCCTGAAAGAAACATAGAAAAATGGTGGGAGCGATTCCAAAATGTTCAAAAGCCACTATATGTTCCGGAAGACCTTGAAGTAAATATCCCTCCCTATTTGCCCACGACTGATCCTGTAATCGCTGATGTACGGAGGATGTATTCTAATATAGTCGAAATGGACCGACACGTAGGTGTCGTATTAAAACAATTGGAAGAAGATGGACTTTTCGATAATACCATTATTGTGTGGTATACTGATCACGGCGGACCTCTACCCAGGCAAAAACGATTGCTGTATGACTCAGGATTGAAAGTGCCGATGATCATTCGATTTCCTGATCAGCAACGCGCGGGGGAGATTGATGATCAGTTGATTAGCTTCGCAGATTTTGCACCTACCTTATTGTCTATGTCAAAGATAGAACCTCCTTCTTATATGCAGGGCCAGGCTTTCGAAGGTAAATTCAAATCTCCCGTAGAAAGGAATTACATCCATGCAGCGGCGGATCGATTTGATGAAACCTATGATATGATCCGTGCGGTCAGGGATGAGCGATTTAAATATTTGAAAAACTTTCAACCCGAAAAGCCATATTACCTGCCCCTGGCATACCGCGAAAACATGGCGACTATGAAGGAATTGTTGCGCATGAGGGATGACGGAACATTGAATGAAATTCAGATGCAATGGTTCCGAAGCACCAAGCCGGAAGAAGAATTATTTGATACAAGAACTGACCCGCATGAGATCAACAATCTTGCAGGAGATCCGGCGTATGCCAAAAAACTTGTTGAACTAAGGGAAGAATGTGAAAGATGGATGGCATCAATTGATGACAAAGGGTTTATCCCTGAGGAGGAATTGATTCGACAATTCTGGCCGGACAAAGTGCAGCCAAAGACAGAGGCACCGGTTGCCCTGTGGAAAGAGGGGAAGCTACACATTGACAACGCTACCGAAGGTGCTTCTCTTGGCTACAAAAGTGCAAAAGATGAAGATCCATGGCGTGGCTGGCAGATTTATAAAAGACCCATAGCTGTTCCTGCAAATGAAGAAATCAAGATCATAGCCCACCGAATCGGATATGCACCGAGTGATACAATTGTGATAAAAGGAATGAACCCAATATTATAGAATTATGGCAACAAAGTCCGGCGTCAATCAGGGGTTTCCATTTCCTTCTGGAAGTGAGAAGAACCTGTTTATATCGGTCATTTTTATCTTGTCCAATCTAACAATCTGCTTCAGTCAGATTACAAATGAAGCTCCGCTCAAATCAAAAAATGTTTTACTGATTATGGTGGATGACCTTCGCCCTGAGATCAATTCATGGGGTCATCCTCATATAAAAACGCCGAATATAGATGCCCTGGTCGAGGCCGGAGTCTCTTTCAAAAGAGCATATGCTCAGTATGCCAACTGCGCGCCTTCCAGGAAGAGTATATTGACTGGTTTAAGCCCCGAGTCAACGGGGCACCGCGGAAACTTCAATAAATATGATGTTTTGATGGGGCATACGACCATGCCTGGTCATTTTAATGATCACGGTTACTTCACGGCATCTATCGGTAAGGTATACCATGATGCCCGGGATGATCGCGATTCCTGGGACTATTATTACGATGTGGGAGATCCTGAAAAACCACAAAACGTTCCCTGGGAGAGCTATGGTCTGACAGAGAATCAACAAATACAAGACAAAGCAAAGCGACCAGCTGTTGAGGGAATAGACCTGCCTCTAGAAAATTACAACGATTATACGCTTTGCCAGGTCGCATTGAACAAGCTCGAAGAAAATAAGGACAAACCATTCTTTTTGACAGTGGGATTCCGAAAACCTCATCTACCTTTCGCTGCACCTAAAAAATACTGGGACATTTACGACAGGGGTGAAATTACACTTTCTGGTTTTCCAAACGCACCGCTATATGGAGATACCATTGTTTACCAGTGGTCTGAATTAGCGGCCTACGATTACTATTCCAAGCACTATAAGGCCAAAAACTATAGAAACACAAATCTTCTGAATCAGAAGAGTAAAG